>DASYBP010000013.1:0-2067 GCA_036500715.1 Rhodopila sp. | reverse complement strand
CCCGGCCAACGTGAACGTCGCCGCCGCCCTAGCCCTGGCCGGCATCGGACCCATTCGCACCCAGGTGCGGATCTGGGCCGACCCCACGGTCACCCGCAATATCCACACCATCCGGGTCGAAGCCGATGCCGCCCGCTTCACCATGACGATCGAGAACGTCCCCAGCGATGAAAACCCCAAGACCGGCCGGCTGACCGTCCTGTCACTGCTGGCGTGCCTGCGCGGACTGGTCTGCACGCTGAAGGTAGGTAGTTGAATTTGTGGCCGAAGCGATCGTTTACTTCCTGACCCTCGCGTTATTCAGCGTGGTGATTGTGGGCACCGCCAGAATGCGGCATGAGATGCTGCTGCTGGCCTGCATTCCCCCGGTGTTCGTGGCCGCGATCCTCGGTTTCATCATGACCCTCTACGCCGCCGATACCTTCGGCTCGGCGCCCACCGCTGCCGCCCTTGCCCTCGGTGTTCCGCCGGGATGGTGGCTGGCGCGACGGTTTCAGTCCAAGCACCTGCTGATCGCGATCTATCTCACCTGGTCGGTCGCGCTGGCGATGGCGCTCGCCGCCTTCAGCTTTCCCGATCACGCCTGAGCAAGACCGCCCAGCAATCGCGATCACATCTCCACAACAATGTACTGCTCCTCGACCGCCACCGGAATCGTCTCCGCCACGTACGGCCCGTGCACGACGCGCTGCCCCTCGGCGACCTCGACCGGGTAGCTGCGGACGCTGATCCGCGACGGATCGCAAAAACTCTGCCCGGTGCGGACATCGAATTCCCATCCGTGCCACGGACAGCGCAGAATTTCCCCCTTGCGAGAATAGCGGTAGTCGCCCGGCTGCTCCGATTCGATCAGACCGGTCAGGATGCCCTCACACATTGGGCCGCCCTCGTGCGGGCAGCGATTGAATAAGCCGAAGAATTCCCCCGCCAGATTGAACACGGCGATCTCCCGCCCGCGCACCGTCACCAGTTTCCGCTGCCCCGGCGGAATCTCTCCAACTGTCGCCACCACGTGCTTGCTCATGCTCCGAACATCCCCACAGGCCCACGCGGCAACGGTAATACCCAGGATCGCTAAATCGCGAAACGTGGCCCGAGGCGTTTTTTGTGGACGGCGCCTTTGCTCCAGACAAACGGGCGAGCGTCCGTGTTGTAGCTGTTGATAAAGGTTTCGATGTGAGCCACCAGTTCGCGGACGCTGCGGAACGAGGCACCTTGCAGGACCATTCTTGGGCTCGTTGCCGCGATCACCGGTCTCGCTCAGGCGCGCCATCCTGTCGCTGGCATAGCGGACCCGCATTTGGAGGCCGTGCCCAGTGAGCATCCGACTTGGCGGGCGGTCGCACGGGACGCCGTCCCGGCTCTCGCCAGCAGCACGATCGCGCATCCGGGCTTCGGCTATCGCGAGCCAGCCAGTGCCTCCAGGAACTGCCGCTCCGCAGGCGTCAACGCGACGATCGGCGCAGCGGAACAATCTTCATCCCGCCTTCGAATCATGGCTCGCGCTTTAGCGATAGTGGGATACACGCAAAGGTGGGTGGGCGCCTCCTGGCCGGCTGATAGCACGCTGGCCTCCGTACAATCTGGAAGCGTCCGGTTTGCGATGCAGTGGCCGGCGGCCGCGCGAGGTGTTTGCCGCGCCACCCACATGTTGCAGACAGAACTCGGCTGCCTCACCGAGGGCCTCAAAGACGCTGCGCGCATCAGCAACCTGACTTCCGACCTTGATCCTTCGCCCTCACCCACGGGTTTTGCAATGTCGATAGATCCCCGGAGCCACATCACGAAACGGAACGGTTCGTCGAACGCCGCCGCATCAAATGGACTAGATGCACGCGAGACTCGAACGCACTCATCATGCGAGTTGCGGCCTCGTGGAACATCCCATTGGCCACATGATCAAGCAGGTGGCTCTTGAACTGAAAATCAACAATCAAATCAACGTGGGTCGCCTCCTCCTTGACCGGCGTGAACGTCCAAGTGTTCGTTAGGTGCTCAAGCGGCCCCTCAACGGCACGCACTAACACCTGCCGCGGTCGGTCCAGCGTGACCTGGCTCGTGAAACTT
>DASYBP010000012.1:0-10904 GCA_036500715.1 Rhodopila sp. | reverse complement strand
CTCCGGCCGGTTTCCGACAGTATGCGGCACCCGTCGCGGAGACGCCAGGGCAGCAGCTTCGGGGCAGCCATCGCCGCGGCGACGCTGCGCAGGGAATGCAGTTGCATACCCTCGAAACGATCAGCTACTGAGCGAAATTGGTTTGTCCAGATATCAATTAGCCCAACTTCGAGGATCGTGCCAGATGAGCAAGACATCGCCCTCCCCCATCTTTTCGCAGCTTGTCCTCAGTTCCGCCGACAGTCTGTCCGGTTTCCTGCAGGCAGGCAGCAGCCCGATCGTGTTTGGCCCGGTCGGACTCGCCTCGGGTGAGGCGCCTCCCGCCTTCGACCAGACGAAGAAAATCGGCTCATTCGCGCACAGTTACGATGAAGGCACAACCGTCGTAGGTCCCATGGGGGGAACCACGCAACGCTGCAGGTCAATGCCACCGATCTGGTTAACACCGCGAGCTCGTCCGGGCTGGCGTTGATAGCATCAGTACCCAGGCCACCGCGGACATCGCCTCGGCCAGCGCCGTGCTGACCGGCAACCTGTCGTCGACGCTGAGCCTGCTCGGCCTGTCGGCCTCCGCCACGCTAATTCATTCCGAATCCGATGCGTCCTACGTGTTGGGGCCAGACCGCGGTTCTCCCTCCGGGGACGCGAGCTTCGGCTCACTGACGATCGGCGGCACATTGATCGGCAAGACCCTGACGTTTACCGGCCACGCGACGGCCAACGCGGTGCTCTATCACAGCTCGACAGTAACGATTACGTTGGACAGGCAGGTTCTGTCAGACTTCCTGCCACCGTCGGCTGGCGCGGCCGTCCAGTCCAACCGGATCACGACCGACGCGGTCAGCATTTTTCTGCATGACGCGCCTGTGTTCGGCAAGACGATCTCCGGCAGCATCACGCTTGGCGAGACCTCGGCCAGCCTGTTCCCACTGCTCCACGCCTAGTGTCCGATCGCGATGAAGCGTGACCCGCGAAGCGATCACGATTTCCGCGTGAATCGGCCACTTCAAACAAAGTGCGACGTATCGCGCTTGTCTGATGCGCGATACTAGCCGCAAGCGCCTGCGGTTCGTTTCCGCCGCGGCCGCATCGAGCGATTGCTCGTCAAGCGGCCGACCGCGTGGCTGCTTGTCCGCTGAACATCGCGGCCTCGGCGGCCCGCCGGCGCACGAGACCCGGCAGAACCTGGCCGCCGGCGTGGCACCACAGCGCAAACTGCGCTGCCGCGCCAGCCCGGTCGCCCTGGTTCAGCAGCAGCCGCAGCGTGCTCGAGCGCAGATTTGCAACGCCGAGATTGTAAGCGAAACTCAGCAGCGCGGCCGCCTCATTGTCCGCCAGCGGCACCGTCACTATCGCCTCGATCCGCGGCGCCAGGGCCCGCAGTCCGGACTGCAGCAGCGCCTCGGCCACCGCGTCAGTGATCGGCGGCGTCGTCGCGCACACCGCCGACCCGTCCGCGAGACGCGTGCTGCCGACGCCGATGGTCCAGACGCCCGCCGGACATCTATAGGCTTCCAGCACGCACCCCTCGAACGCACGGCACAGCCCGGCTGCCAGATCGACCGCGGCGGGGCTCATTTCGCACCTGCCGTTGCGGGCGTGCTGTTGAACAGCATGAAGTCCTTGTTCTGGCTGCTCCGGCTGCTGCCATAGTAGTAGGTGATCATCGCCACCCACGCCGTTCCGATCGACCCAAGCGTCAGATTGAGCGCCTGCGCGCTGGTCGCGGGGATGTCCACCTGGCTCAGCAGCACGATGAAGCCGAACAGCCCGACGGTCAGCACATAGGCCAGAATCGCCGGTGTCCAGTCCTTGAGCGTCATCTCCCGCACCCGAGCCGATGAGCGATTGTCTTCGTCGAGCTTGGTGACCGAGATGTCGAGTTCCTTCATCTTTACTGCAAAGTCATTTTCTGCCGCTTTCACCGCGGCGAGTTGCTCCGGCGTCGCCGTCGACAGGACCGTCGCGACCGCCTGGGCGCCGGCGCCGGGCGCCAGGCCAAGGGCCTTTTCCAAGAATGTGACGGCGGTTCCGGCGAGCGGGCCGCCGACGGCGGTCGCGATAGTCGGCGCCAACTTCTCCAATAGCGGCACCGTGCCGCCAAGGGCATCCAGGATCGCATTGCTCATTGTGGGCCTCCATGGAGTTGTGCAGCGGTTTTGCTGCGTCGAATGTCAGATCGCGGATCAGGCTGCTGCCCCGGCGGTCCGGGTCTGCCTTCGTTAAGCGTGCGTGGAGGTTAGCGTCGGCCGATTGCGGCGGATGTGACCTATTTCACTATCGACACCGCGGCCCGAGTGCCTGATGTGGGTTTTTTTGTGACCTGGGGAACTTTGAAGCCCAGCAGGCACATTTCACGATCGGCCGGCTCTTGCAGACCTGAACGCGCCCGCCAGCAACGTCGGCGCAGGCATTCCCTCTGCCCGGCTCAATCCGCTGCGCCGCCAGCGAGCCCAGTATGCATACAACGGTTTTGTGCTACCAAGACCGCATGCAACCAACCCATCCGTCCGCGCTTACGTTTCCATTTGCCGCCCCGCCCGCACCCGGCACGGTGATCGACGTCGCGCCCGGCATCCGCTGGCTGCGTCTGCCGCTGCCGTACCGCCTGGACCATGTGAACATCTACCTGATCGAGAACGCCGGCGGCTGGACGGCACTCGATACCGGGCTAGGTACCGATGATTGCAAGCAGGCCTGGGAAGTCGCGTTCGCCGGCCCGCTGAAGCACGGGGGGCTGAAATCGATCGTTGTATCGCATTTTCACCCCGATCACGTCGGGCTGGCAGGCTGGCTGTGCGAGCGCTACAGCCTGGAAATGACCATGCCACGGCCGGAATACCTGCACACCCTGCTGCTGCAATTCGCCCCGGCCGACTATGGCGAGGATGTTTACCGCCCGTTCTACAAGCGCCACGGGCTGTCCGCCGAAGCCACCGAGGTTGTGCTGAGCCGTGGCCACGAATACCTCCGCCGCACCACCGGGGTGCCGGCGTCGTATCACCGGATCAAGCACAACGACACCTTGACCATCGGGCCGCGAAAGTTCCAGGTGCTGACTGGCGGCGGCCACTCGCTGGAGCAGGCGATGCTCTACCGACCGCAGGAGCGGCTGTTCCTCGCCGCCGATCAGGTCATCGCCCGCATCTCCCCAAACGTCAGCGTGCATCCGATGGAACCCGCGCTCGACGCGCTGGGCATTTATCTGGCGTCGCTGCGAGCGATCAAGGCGATCGTCAACCCGGACGTGCTGGTGCTGCCAGGGCACGGCCTGCCGTTCTACGGACTGCACGAGCGGATCGAGGAACTGATCACCCACCATGCCTTGCGCTGCGGGGAGATCGCCGCCGCCTGCAGGGATACGCCGCTGACCGTGGCGGAGATCGTGCCGTTCCTGTTCACCCGAGCGCTAGATGCTCATCAGACCGGGTTTGCCTTTGGCGAGGTGCTGGCCCACGTCAACCACATGCTGGGCCGCGGCGAGCTGCGGCTGGAAACCGACGCCGCCGGGGTGGACCGCTACCGGACAACGTGACGATCGCGCCCACGCGGGGCCGCCTCGGGCCTTTTGGCCCGCATCGTATCGTAGCGACTCGCCGGCGCCCCGCATCGACGCGAACCGCCGGCGGCACTGAACTATGTAAGCTTGGCGTCGAGGGTGATTTCGGCGTTCAGTACTTTAGAGACCGGGCAATTCTCCTTGGCCTCCTTCACCAATCCCTGGAATTTGGCCTCGTCCAGGCCAGGGACCTTTGCCCTCAGCACCAGATGGATGGCAGCGATCTTCCAGCCGCCTGGCACCTGCTCCATTGTCAGATTGGCGTCGCAGTCCAGGCTGTCGGGCGGGGTTCCGGCACCACTGAGCTGGAAGGCGGTCGCCATGCTGAAGCAGCCGGCGTGGGCGGCCGCGATCAGTTCCTCGGGATTGGTCCCCTTGCCGTCGCCGAACCGAGCATTGAAGCCATATGGGGCCTCCTTCAGCGTCCCACTTTGGGTGGTCAGGCTGCCAGAGCCATCCTTGCCCGATCCCTGCCACTTCGCCGATGCGTGCCGTTTGATCTGCGCCATATCTGCCTCTCCTCCATGATTGCGTGCCGACCGCCGCGGCGGCCGCTTGGCTGATATGGGGGGCGCTGCCGGAATGGCAGGGGTTCAGCGCGCTCGGTTTGCGTCAACACTCCAGGCGCCGCCGCCGGCAGCGGCGAGGTAAAGGAACACGAAGCAAAACAGGATGGCGGCGTCGCCGAAGTTCAACGCCGGGAAGAAGCTTTTCGGGGCGTGCGCCATGAAATAGGCGACGGCCATGTCGCCCGCCAGGATGAATGCCACCGGCCGGGTAACCAGGCCGATGATGATCAGAATGCCACCCACCAGTTCCAGGATACCCTGCAGACCCAGCAGCGATATCAGCTCCGGGCCGGGAGCGGCCGGGGGCGGGAAGGCAAACAGCTTCTGCGTGCCATGCTCCAGGAACAGCAGACCCGTCACGATACGCAGCACACTCAGCATCTGGGACGCCCAGCGGGATGCCCAGGCATCGATTGCGGTCATCTTGGACTCTCCTTGTTATGACTTACAAACTACTCTGCCGCCAGCGCCATCTCGGCGACCTCCTCGCGCATCCATACCGCGAGATCGTGGAACACCGCGCCGCCGCAGGGTGGGCCCGGATCGTCACTCGTCAGCGCGTTGATCCCAATTCCGCCTTCGAAACATTCGCTCGGCCAAATGCTCTCCGAAACCAATACCCCCGACTGCTGGCCGTGCGAGATCCGCGCGTGCAGAACGACCTCGCCGCGCACGTTGCCCAGCCGGACCTTGGCACCATCGGCGATGCCGAGCCGCCGGGCATCGTCGGGATGGATCAGCACCGTTGGCCGGCCCTCCCGCCGCCGTCCTGACCCCATCTCGCTGAAGCTCGTATTGAGGAAACTGCGCGCCGGTGCCGTCACCAGCCGGAACGGCGCATCCGGTGCCGCGGCCTCGATATTGTCCATCTGATCGGGCAATTTCGGCATTGCCGCATGATTGTCGCCAAGCGCCTTCCAATCGGGTGCGAAATGAAAGCGGCGATCCTGGGTCGGGAACCCGTCGAGGAAATGCGCCTCCCGAAACGACGGCATCACGTCGATCCAGCGGCGTTCGAGCACCGTCTTCGCCTGCGGGTAGCCGGACGCCAGCAACGTCGCGTCGATGATCTCCATCGCCGTCATCTCGAACCCGCGATGCCTGGCACCAAGCCGAGTGGCCAGCGCCCGGATGACCTCGTGGTTGGCGCGGCATTCGCCGGGCGGCTCGATCAGTTTGGGACCGATCTGAATATGGCTGTGACCGCTGGCCTGGTAGATGTCGTCGTGCTCCATGAACATCGTTGCCGGCAGCACGATGTCCGACCAGCGTGCCGTTTCCGTCATGAACTGTTCATGCGTCGCCACGAACAGGTCGTCGCGTCCGAAGCCGCGCCGCACCCGGTTGCTGTCCGGGCAGACGGTCAACGGATTCTGGTTCTGGATCAGCATCGAGTACACCTGCGGCCCATCGCCGAGTTCGCTGCGATCGCCGGTCAGCACGCTGCCGACGCGGCTCATGTCCATCACCCGGATAGAGGTATCGAGCGCGTCCAGCCCCTCGATCAACGTTTTGTTCCAGCGATAGATACTGCGGTTCCCCCACAGCGCGCCGCCGCCCTCGTGACGCCAGGCGCCGGTGACGGCCGGTAGGCAGGTCACCGCGTGCATCGCCGCACACCCGTTGCGGCTGCGCGCGAAGCCGTAGCCACAACGGATGAAGCTGCGTGGCGTCCGGCCATACAGCGAGGCAAAAGCCTCGATTTCATCGACCGGAACGCCGGTCACCTCCGCCGCCCATGCGGGGCCGCGATCCTGCAGATGGACCCGCAGCGCGTCCGGACAATCGGTGTAGTCACGCATGTAGTCCCAATCGGCGTAGCCATCGCGGAACGCGATATGCATCACCGCGCAGGCCAGCGCGCCGTCGGTGCCCGGCCTCGGTGCCAGATGCATGTCCGCGACGGCCGCCGTCGGGGTCTTGTAAGGATCAATCACCACCAGCTTCGCGCCGCGTTCCTTCCGCGCCCGTGCGACATGGGTCATGACGTTGACTTGTGTCGAGACCGGATTGCCGCCCCACACCACGATCAGGTCGGATTTCGCCATCTCGCGCGCGTCGGTGCCGCGGGCCGCGCCCACCCCGGCCACCCATCCAATCTCCGGCAGCGAGGTGCAAATCGTCATCTTCTGGCGGGAATAGCGCATGACGTTGCGCAACCGGTTGATGCCGTCGCGCTGCACCAGGCCCATCGTGCCCGCGAAGAAGAACGGCCAGACGGCTTCGGAGCCATGTTTCGCCGTGTCCGCGGTGAAGCGATCGGCAATCCGGTCCAGCGCTTCGTCCCAGGAAATCCTACGGAATTGCCCCGAACCCTTCGGGCCGGTTCGCAGCAGCGGCCCGGTCAGCCGGTCCGGATGATGAATGCGTTCGGCGTAGCGAGACACCTTGGCGCAGATCACCCCGGCGGTATAGTTGTTGTCCTCGGCGCCGCGCACCGCACCGATGCGGGCACCGTCCAGCACCTCGACCGACAAGGCGCAGGTCGACGGGCAGTCATGCGGGCAAACCGAGGTTCTCGTCGTACGCGTCATCCGCGGAGTCTTAGGCCATCTTCCGGATCGCTGGGAAGAGCGTAGCGATCCCGGCGGCGGTTAGTGTCCGATCGCGATGTAGCGTGAGTCGCGGAGCGATCACGACTGCCGCGTGAATCGGCCATGTCAAACCACATGCGACGCGCGATACTAGCTGAACTCGGCGATGGCTACGTCCGATAGACGCTGGAATCGGATGGCGCTGTTCGCTTCCTCGAGGAAACCGGTGGTCAGGCACACCATCGTCATATCGCGCTCTGGATCCACCCAGTAATTCGTCGTCCCGGCTCCCATCGCGCCATACGCTCCCGGGCTTGCCAGGTGCCCGCAATAGGTCGGGATCATGCCCTCGCCGCGCCGGAAGAAGCCCAGGCCGAGATTGGCGGGAAAGACCGGCCAACCCTTGAGTTCACGAGCGTAGTTCCACAGATCATTGGGCATGGCGCCGGTGTGGTTGCGGGTTGCGAATATGAGCATTGCCGACGACAGCACGCGATTGCCGTCCAGCTTGCCGCCTTGTCGCAACGCGTCGGCGAAGCGGTGGATATCGCCCGCGGTCGACACGAAGCCACCAGCCGGGATTTCGACATCCAGTTCGGGATCGAGGATCATGTTCGCGAGCCCAACCAGGGCAGCGGCGTCGAACATACCGGGGCTGTCGTCCGCCACTCGCGGAACGACCGCCCGAGGCGCCAACGCGCGAGTCATGCCCAGCGCCGTATCCTTCATGCCGAGCGGGGTCAGTAGATTGCGCTGTGCGATGTCGCGAAAGCGAGCGCCGCCCAGAACGCGCCGCACGCACTGTGCGAGCACGGCATGCGCCATGATCGGTGAATAGCTGACCTCCTCGCCCGGAACCGCCTCGAGCCCCACGTCGCAGATTGCATCGACCACCGCGTCGAGATGGCCGATCTTCTCGGCTGGCACGGCTGGGAAGCTGGCGGGCAGGCCACCGCTGTGGCACAGCAACTGGCCGATGGTGACACGCTGTTTGCCCTTGCGGCCGAACTCCGGAATGATCTCGCTGACCGGCGTGTTCAATCGGACGACCCCGCGCTCGACCTGCTGCAGCGCCAGCACCGCGCTCAGCGACTTGGAAATTGAGAAAACCGGGAACACGCTGTCGGCGGCCACCGATTGTCCGGCGCCGCGGTCGGCGTAGCCGATCGCCTCATTGAAGACGATCCTGCCGCCGACGGCGACAATGGTGACCGCGCCATCATACAGGCCGCGCTCGATATCCTGTTCAATGGTGTGCAGCAACTGGCTCATTGCATGTCCCTCCTGGCAAGTCCGAACGGCCCGGCGCGGGCGATCGGCGGGCCGGTTTACTCACGAACGCGGCACCGGCGTCCGGCTCAGGCTTCGAAGGTCTCGACGATATCCTGATGCAGGCAGCCAATTTCGCGTTGCACGTAGTCCAGAAACGGCGACAGCTTCCGGCCGGACAGTTCGGTCACGTTCTGATAGGTCATCATCCCGTTCAACTGATCCAGCCGCTCAAGCGCCGCCGTCATGCGCAGGAAGTAGCGCGACCGCAGCGTGGTCAGATGCCACTCGATCTGCGCCAGATTGAGCCCGACGGAGCGGGGGAATGCGGTGTTCGCGAGCAGGAAACAGGCAACCTCGGTTGCGTTGTAGCCGCTGGGATGCTCCCGCCGGTAGGCATGATACCCGGCGGCGGCCCGCAGCAGCGCGTTCCACTGGCCGGCATCGATATCGGCGTCGACCGCGGCCGACTGCGGCGCCAGCGCATGAAACCGCGTGTCGAGCAGACGGGTGGTCTGGTCCGCCCGCTCCAGATACCGGCCGATCATGTAAAAATGCCAGGCCTGGTCGCGATACAGCGTGCCCTCGGTAATGCCGGTATGCGCCTGTGTGCCGTCCTTCAGCATCCCGCAGACCGCGGTGAAATAGTCCGGGGTGACCTTCTCGGTGTTCAGTTCCCGAATCTTGCCGTGAAACACGTTGATCTGCAGCCACATCTCGGTGGAGAGCAAGGCACGCAGGGTGCGCGCGTTCTCGCGCGCGGCGGTGATGAAGGATTGGACCGAGGTCGGATTGTCAACGTCCAGCAGATAGAACTCGCCGACGCTGCGCTGCGTCGCTTCGGTGTGCTTCTTGTAGAATTCGCTCAGGTCGCCGTTGATGCGCGGAATCGACAGCCAGTTGCGGGTGTCGTCGGCGTCACGGGCGAACGTGTTGGTCACATCCAGGATGCGCGCCAGGTTCTCGATACGCTCCATGTAGCGAGCGAGCCATAACGTTGCCTCGGCGTGCCGCGCGATCAGGTGCACCTTGTGCAGTTTCGGAACCAGATCCATCAGGCCAAAACCCCGGTCATGCCAAAACCCTGGTCATGGCAAGACCCAGGTGTCCTTGGAACCCCCGCCCTGCGAGGAGTTGACCACCAGCGTCCCGGCCCGCAAGGCCACCCGGGTCAGTCCCCCTGGCAGCACCCAGGTATCCTTGCCGGTGACCGCGAACGGCCGCAGGTCGATGTGGCGCGGCCGTACGCCGTCGTCGCACAGGGTCGGCGAAACCGAGAGTTGCAGCGTCGGCTGGCTGATATAGTTTGACGGGTCGGCCTTCAGTAGTGCGCGAAAATCTTCCAGCTCCGCCTTGGAGGCGTGCGGCCCGATGATCAGCCCATAGCCGCCGGACTCCGCCACTGGCTTGATCACCAGATCGGCCAGATTATCCAGCGTGTAGGCCAGCGCGTCCGGTTCGGCGCAGATCCGGGTATCGACGTTCGGCAGAATCGCCTCTTCGGACAGGTAGTATCTTATGATACGGGGCATGTAGGCGTAGATCGCCTTGTCATCCGCGACGCCGGTGCCGACGGCGTTGGCGATCGCCACCGCGCCGCGCCGCCACGCCTCGATCAGCCCACGCACGCCCAGCGTGCTTTCCGGATTGAATGCGTCGGGATCGAGGAAATTGTCGCCGATACGCCGGTAGATCGTGTGCACCTGCGCCAGCCCCGAGGTGGTACGCATCCAGACTTTTCCGGATTCGACGGTCAGGTCCCGCCCCTCGACCAAGGGCACGCCCATTTCCCGGGCGAGGAACACGTGCTCGAAATAGGCGGAGTTGAAGATGCCGGGCGACAGCACCACGACCTGGGGGTCCTCGACGCCCAGGGGCGCGATCTCGGCCATCGCGTTGTGCAGGCGCAGGCCGTACTCGTCGACGCCACGCACGCGCAGACTGGTCATCAGGTCGGACATGACCCGCAGACTCATATGGCGGTTCTCGACCACGTAGGCGACGCCCGAGGGCGTGCGTGCGTTGTCCTCCAGCACCCGGAAGGCGCCGGTTTCGTCACGTACGATGTCGGTGCCGCAGACATGGACATAGGTGTTGAACGGCACGTTGAAGCCGACCATTGCCTGGCAGTATCCGGAATTTTGCAGAACCAGAGCCTCGGGAACGATCTTGTCGGCGAGGATTTGGCGCTCATGATAGATATCGTACAGAAACATGTTCAGCGCCCGTACGCGCTGTATGACGCCGGTCTCGATCTGGTTCCATTCGGTCGGGGTGATCACGCGCGGGATCAGGTCGAACGGCAGGATGCGGTCGATCGCGGTGGCGTCGGAGTAGACGGTGAAGGTGATGCCGCGTTCCAGCAGATCGCGCTCCGCCTCTGTCGCGCGCTGCCGCAGGCTGGCGATCGGCAGCGCCGCGAGGCGGGACATCAACAACGTCAAAGTCGGGTGCTGCGGCTGACCGGGGCGAAGCATTTCGCAGAAAAACGAACCGGGATCGTAACCCTGCATCGTTCCGTGCGGCTGCAGGTGCGGCTGCAACAGGCTTTGGACCTGGGTTTGCGTGGCACCGCCGGCCGGCATTCGCGTCTCCGCTTTGCAACGCGGCATGATAGACGAAACCGGGGCCCAGGAAAGTGCTTTCCTTGGTGTCCGATCGCGGCGAAGCCGCGTGAATCGGCCACCTCAAGCAAAGCGCCTCGCTGGACGGACGAAAAGCCGCTTTTTCAAGACCGCCGAGCGCTGTATGGGCACGCTCCTCTGGTTCGTGGGGGAGATTGCCTTGGCTGACGATTCGCGCACACAGCAGCAAGCGGCCGAGATCGCCGACGCCCGCGCCCGGCCCGGCGCAACCATCCGGCCAACCGTCCCGGCGCTGGAGGCTGTGCTGTTCCAGGCCTTTTCGGTGCTGGACCACGGGTTCGTCCGGGTCATCGATTATATGGGCGACGACAGCGCTATCGTGCAGGCT
>DASYBP010000011.1:0-40172 GCA_036500715.1 Rhodopila sp. | reverse complement strand
AAACCGAAACGGAGGATATCACCCATGAAAGTCGGCCTGTTCATCAACACCCAGTTCCCCGAGGGCACCAGCGTCCTCGACCGCATTCCGGAGATCGTCGCCCAGGTCCGCGCCGCCCGCGATGCCGGGTTTTCCTCGCTGTGGTTCCCGCACCACTGGCTGACATACCCGATGCAGATGCTGCAGATCACCCCAGTGATGGGCTACGTCGCCGCCCACGCGCAAGGCATGACCATCGGCCCTAACATCCTGATCCTGCCACCGCAGAACCCGATGCATGTGGCCGAGGAATCGGCGACGTTGGATGTGCTGACGGGCGGCAACTACATCCTTGGCATTGGACAAGGTTATCGTGAACCGGAATTCGACGCGTTCGGTATTCCGCTGGCGGAGCGGGCGCCTCGGTTCAACGAGAGCATCGGGCTGATGAAGCGGCTTTGGACCGAGGATCGGGTCACTCACAAAGGTCGCTTTTACACTGTGAACGATTCCGGCATTGGGGTTAAGCCGGTGCGCGCGGACGGGCCGCCGCTTTACCTTGCCGCCCAGGCCGACGTTTCGGTCAAGCGGGCGGCGCGCATCGGCGACGCGTGGCTGATCGTCAACAGCGGCGGACTTGGCAAGGTGACGCCATTGATGAAGACCTACCGCGCGGCCTTGGCCCAATACGGGCGAACCCCCTTGGAATTTCCAATCACTGTCGAATGCTATGTCGGTGATCGCCACGCGACCGCGCACGAGGAGTGCCGGGGGCCTCTGGAATATAAATACAACGCCTATGCGTCCTGGGGTCTGCCGGGTCGGCGCACCGAAACCACGTTCGAGGAATTTGCCCGCGACAAATTCATCATCGGCGACAAAGTATCGGTGAAGGAAGAGATTGCCCGCTACCGCGAGTTGCTTGGCGTGGACCATTTCATCATGCGTTGCAACTGGCCTGGATTGGCGCAGGAGAAATCCCTGGCGACAATCAGGCGATTGGGCGAAATCCTCGGCTAGGTCGTGGCCAGGGTCGCGCGCGTTACGCCACGACCGCCTGCGCCTCGATCTCCACCTTCAATCCTGGCAGGACCAGAGCCGAGACCTCGACCAATGTCGAGGCCGGACGATGCGGGCCAAAGTATCGCTGCCTGATCGGATTGATCTTTTTCCGGTCGGCGACATCGGTCAGGTAAACCGTTACTTTAACGACGTGCTCCGGCCCAGCCCCGGCCGCCTTCAGGCAGGCGTCCATATTGGCGACCGCGAGTTCAAACTGCTCGACGACCTCATCGGGGATACTGCCGTCCGCCCTGATTCCAACGGTCCCGGAGACCCAGATCAGATTGCCCGCTTTCGTGACGTGATAATAATGACTTACCGGCTTCGGTTGGCCGTCCAGCAGCAGGCGTTCGATCGACGGCATGTATTGCTCTCCCTCAGATCAGCCAGTGCGCGGCTGCCGCATAGCCGGCGCGCTGAGACGGTGGAACGGGATGACCAGCGGTCTCAGCGGCAATCATCGCGCCGACCAGATCCCGACGATCTACCTTGATCGCCGAGTTGACAAGAATCTGGCGGAACAGATCGCGCTGGGCGTTGCTGCCGCCAAGCAGGCGAATGCGATCCAACCGCGGCTCCAACAGCGCAACGACCTCGGCGTGCAGTCCCCGCCGGTGCGCTAATCCGGCCTCGCACACCGCCACGACAACGCCACCGATCGCCGCCGCATCCCACCGAGACGGATCGCTCGCCTGTTCGCGTAGTGCGGCCAGGAACCGGGCTGACGCGGCATCCCGTTCGGTCGCGGCCAGCGCCAGCATCAGGTGAGGTGGCAGCAGCAGATACGCGCTGTCGCCGATCCGTGCCTCAGCCTTGTCAGCCAGCTCTTCCCAACGTGCGCCGACATCCAGTCCTAGTGTCTCCAGCCGCCACAGCAGGGCGGTCGCATTCTGCAGATCGTTGAACTGGTCCGGCGCGGCCCTGGTCAGCGGCGCGTCCAGATTGCGGATATTTTCGTCATAGCTGGCCAGCACCGCGTCACGCTCGCCAAGATCGAGTTGCATCAGCGCGCGGTGCCACCACAGGTGGTGCACCAGGTTGTTGCCAAGCGGCCAGTAGTCGGTCTGGCCGGCGAGCCAGTCGTTGCCCTCGCGCGGCCGGCCTTCCGCTTCAAGGATGTGCGCCTTGACATGGTGAGCGAAGAAATTCGTCGGGTCCCGCTCATACGCGCTGTCAATCGCCCGCTCCGCGCCTGCGGTGTCGCCGGCTTCCTCATGGGCGAACGCCCAGATCGACTGGAAACAGTCATACCCAGGCAGGTCCGGCGCCCACGCCGGGGCAAGGCGGTCCGCCTGTTCGAGCACCGTCTGCGTGTGACCAAAGCGGAAATGCGTCGTGTCGCTGATCCGTACCGCCAGCAGATCGGTGGGGTCATCATCGAGAAGCACCCGCCAGATCGCGAAAGCCTCTCCGAGGGCACCACGCTGCCACGCGGACAGCGCCGCGATGTGGCGCCGCTCGCGTCTGGTGGCTGCGGCGGAGGCGGCTTCGGCGGCGGCGAGACTGGCGGCGATGGCCGGACGATGCGCCGGGTTCGCGCCCGCAAGCATCAAATAGCCTTTTGCGCAATGCGCCATGACGAAAGCGGGGTCGGAGGCGAGCGCCTGGTCCACCCACGGCATCGCGTCGACGTGGTATTTGAGGTAGTGCTCCACCGCACGGTCGAACGATGCGGCGGCCTCTGTGCTATCGGTGGAGAGTTCGAGGCCGCGCGCGTCGCGGATCATGCCACATTCCCTGTCGGTGACCCATCGGAGGGTGGCGTAGATCCATGGCTTTCACAAGGATGCCACCCTTACACGTCCAGATTCGCCACCTTCAGCGCGTTGCCCACAATGAAATCACGCCTGGGTTCGACGACGTCGCCCATCAGCGTGCTGAACACCTGCGCGGCGTCCTCTGAATCCCCGACCTTCACCTGCAGCAGCGTCCGGACCGATGGATCCAGCGTGGTCTGCCAGAGCTGGTCGGGGTTCATCTCCCCCAGCCCTTTGAAGCGCTGTACCGACAGCCCACGCCGTCCATGCCCGATGATCCGCTCATAGGCCGTCGCCGGCCCCGCTACCGACGGCTCCTGCGAATCGAGCTTTAGGCGCGCCGGTACACTGAACCGCTGCGCCAGCGGCGTCGCGCGATCGGCCAGCCAGCGTGCTTCGGCACTGCGCAGGGCCGAAGGTTCCAGCGCGTAGCGCTCCGCCACACCGCGAACCGTGCGCGACAGCGTGAGCCCATGATCCGCGCTGACCACCCAGCCTTGCTCCGTCGGCAGCGAAACCGCGTTCAGCCGCGTCGCGAAGTCCGGCGCGGCGGCGGTGGCGCGCGCGGCGTCGGGGGTCAGCACGCCAGCGATCGCCGCCTGCTCCAGCAACGCCACCGGAATCGCCGGAGACAGGCGCCTCAGATTATTCGATGCCTCGCGCAACAGGTTGACTTCCCGCCGCAAGTCCTCCTTCTCGTGCACGTCGCCGTTCGCGTAGGTCAACCGCGCGTCCGCCAGAGCCTTGTCCAGCAGAAACGATTCCAGCGCGTTGTCGTCCTTCAGATACCGCTCATCGTTACCGCGCTTGGCGCGGTACAGCGGCGGCTGGGCGATGTACAGATGCCCCCGCTCGATCAGTTCGCGCATCTGGCGGAAGAAGAACGTCAGCAGCAGCGTGCGGATATGTGATCCGTCGACGTCGGCGTCTGTCATGATGACGATGCGGTGGTAGCGCAGCTTGCTGGCGTCGAAGCCGCCTTGTTCGACCGCGCCCGGCCCGATGCCGGTGCCCAACGCCGTGATCAGCGTGCCGATTTCCTGACTGCCGAGCATGCGGTCGAAACGCGCGCGTTCAACGTTCAGGATCTTGCCCTTCAACGGCAGGATCGCCTGAAACTTTCGGTCGCGGCCCTGCTTGGCCGACCCGCCCGCGCTGTCACCCTCCACAATGAAGATCTCGCACTTCGCCGGGTCGCGTTCCTGGCAGTCCGCCAGCTTCCCCGGCAGCGTTGAAACGTCCAGCACACCCTTGCGCCGGGTCAGCTCGCGCGCCTTACGCGCAGCCTCACGCGCCGCCGCGGCGTCCATCACTTTCTGGATGATACCCTTGGCTTCCTTCGGATGCGTCTCGAACCAGTGCGACACCGCGTCGGCCACTGCCGCCTGCACCACCGGCTGTACCTCGGATGAAACAAGCTTGTCCTTGGTCTGCGACGAAAATTTCGGATCCGGCACCTTCACCGACAGAACGGCGGTCATGCCTTCCCGCATGTCCTCGCCGACCAGTTCAAGAGACTCCTTCTTCCCCATGCTTTGGGCATATTTCGTCACAACCCGCGTCAGGGCCTGGCGGAAGCCAGCCAGATGCGACCCGCCGTCGCGCTGCGGGATATTGTTGGTGAAACACAGCATCGTCTCGTGGAAGCTGTCATTCCATGACAGCGCAAATTCCGCTCTGATGCCTTGCGCGTCGTCCGATGTGCGCAGACTGATCGGCGGCGTAAAGACCGGATTTTTCGAACGGTCCAGCCACTCCACGAAGGCGACCAATCCGCCGTCGTATCGCATGGTACTCTCAACCGCCGGCGTGTGACGCTCATCGCGCAGCACGATGGTCATGCCGGAGTTCAGGAAGGCAAGCTCGCGCAGCCGCCGTTCCAGCAGCGCATAGTCGAATTCGGTCTTGGTGAAGGTTGCTGGACTAGGTCTGAATGTTACTTCGGTGCCGCTGCCGCGATCGGCTGGCCCGACGATCTCCAGCGGTCCGTCCGCCTCACCGTGCTGGAAGCGGATGCGATGCTCCTGTCCATGGCGCCAAATCCGCACCTCCATCCACTCCGACAGGGCGTTCACCACCGCGGCGCCGACCCCATGCAGGCCACCAGACACTTTGTAACTGTTCTGGTTAAATTTTCCGCCGGCGTGCAGCCGCGTCAGCACGACCTCGGCCGCGGACACGCCCTCCTCGGCATGAATATCGGTTGGAATCCCGCGCCCATCGTCGCGCACGGTCACGCTGCCGTCGCCGTTCAATGTCATCTCGACGTGAGTGGCGAACCCGGCCTGGGCCTCGTCCACCGCGTTGTCAATGATCTCGAACGCCATATGATGCAGGCCCGATCCATCATCGGTGTCGCCGATATACATGCCCGGCCGGCGGCGCACGGCATCAAGGCCTTTGAGGACCGAAATCGAGGCGGCGTCGTATGCGTCGGGGTCGGAATCAGGCGGCGGCGCGGCGTTGTCAGACATGCCGGGAAACGACTCCGTGCGGTGAGGTGTGTACCTTAGATATATAGCATCTAGCCGGGCTGGGTGACAGAGGAAGCGTCGGCCGCGGGGGGAAGAAACCGTCCATCCGGACGAAGCTGGCTGGCGTGAGCGGCAAACGCTACCGCGTGGCCTGCCAGTGGCAGAAACGTTTCGACGTCGGTGCCGGTGATGATGGTTTGGGCCTGCAACGACGACAGGACATCCCATAGCGCCTGGCGGCGGTCCACGTCCAGATGAACCGCGGGTTCGTCCAGCAGCAGCAGGGGGGCGAACCCACGGGCGCGGGCGATCAGCCCGGCATGTGCGAGGATCACGCCGGTTAGCAGCGCCTTTTGCTGCCCGGTGCTGGCCAAGGCCGCCGGTGTGCCGGTCAGCACGTCGGTTAGCCGCAGGTCCGTTCTGTGTGCCCCCAAGGCACACGCGGCGGCCGCCGCATCACGCGTGCGGCTGGCCTCCAGGCCGGCACGCAGCCAATCCTCGACCGTCAGAGCGGGT
Organism: Rhodopila sp.; assembly: GCA_036500715.1. Classification (GTDB taxonomy): domain Bacteria; phylum Pseudomonadota; class Alphaproteobacteria; order Acetobacterales; family Acetobacteraceae; genus Rhodopila. The sequence goes on along the minus strand of DASYBP010000011.1, from coordinate 34,384 downwards.
TCGCTTTCCAGGCGTTCGGCAATCGGGCACGCTAGACCGATCCGCGCCGGCGGAAACGCGCCATCTCCCGCCGCCCCCTCGGCGTTCAGCCGGGTGACCAGGTCCAAGCGCGCGGCGGAGGCAGCAACCGCGTGCCGGGCGATCGACTCCTCCAGTCCGGCCAGCCAGGACGGATCCTGGCGCCCTTCGGCGAGCAAGCGGTTGCGGCTGTGAACTGCGCTGTCGTGCGCCGCCATCTCGCGGGCGTGGCCAGGCTCCAGCGCCCACACCAGGCGGTCAAGGAAGCGGCGGCGGCCGGAGAGGCCTTCCTGAAACAACCGATCCATCTGCGGGGTCAGCCAGACGGTGGCAACCAGCCGAACGATATCCGCCTGGTTGCGCGGGGCAACACCATCCATGCGGAAGACACGGCGATCGGAAGGCGGCTCGCACCCGGTGCCGATCGTGGTTTCGCCGTCTGCCGTGTGCAACCGGGCGGCCACCGCCCATCCGCCCGGACCGCCCTGGCGCGGCAGATCGGCGTTGCGTGCCCCGCGCAGGCCGCGGCCCGGCACCAGCAGCGACAGCGCTTCCAGCAGATTGGTCTTGCCGCTGCCGTTGGGCCCGTACAACACGCTGATGCGCGCGGCCGGACGCCAGGTCAGCGCCGCGTAGCTGCGAAAATCGGTCAATGTGAGGCGGGTCAGGCGAAGCACATGCCCAAGATGGTGACATCGTGCACGGCCGTGAAGACGTTGCCTACCTGGGCGCTCTCGTCGGCTGGAATCGTGCCGGTCATGACGCATGCCACGGATTGACCAGGGTCAGACCGCACCGTTCAGAATCGGCGATGTCGCGCGTGGCCTTTGAGCGCGGTCTGCAGGATACGGCTGGCTTCAGCTTCCATTGAGTGTCCATGCTCCGCGGCGCGGACGCGCAGCCGTTCCTTGATCGCGGGATCGACGCTGCGGATCGTGATGCTGGTCGTGGGTATCGGAGCCACGGAGAGATGTTATGAAGAATTTTAGGGAAGGGATCGGCCAAAGCGCACCCATCCTCCACGACATTCCGCCACCAGAGGGCGAACAAACAATGACTATCAAGGCATTCGTCTTCGACGCGTATGGCACGCTCTACGACGTCCAGTCGGTCGCCCGCACCATCGAAGCCGCATTTCCCGGACACGGCGAATACATCACCCAGGTGTGGCGATTGAAGCAGCTTGAATATAGCTGGCTCCGCTCGTTGATGGGTCGCTACGAAGACTTTTTGACGGTCAGCCGCGAATCGCTCGAATACACCCTCGGCACGTTGGGCCTGTCGCCCGACTTGGCGCTGATCGCCCACCTCGTCAGTGCCTATGACAATCTCTCGCTCTATCCCGAGGCGAGGGCGGCGTTGGCAGCCTTGAAAGCCTATCGCCGTGCGATTCTGTCCAACGGCAGCCCCCCCATGCTGCAGGCGCTGGTCCGCAACAGCGGTCTCAGCGACGATCTGGACGCGGTGATCAGCGTCGATCCGAACCGGGTCTTCAAGCCCGATCCCCGCGCATATGAACTCGTCGAGGAACGGCTGAACGTGCGCCCGCAGGAGGTTCTGTTCGTGTCCTCCAATGGGTTCGACGTAGCGGGAGCGCGTAGCTTCGGCTTCAACGTTGCGCGTATCGAGCGGATCGACCCGGCGACCTTGCGCGGTGAACTGTTTGTTGGCGACGCGATCGGTCCCGCGACCATGTACCGAGCGCTGCGCATGCAAAACGAAGCCCTGGGTTGGCCGGCGCATGCCGTGGTGGATTCGCTGCTCGCCCTGCCGGGTCTGGCTGAGACGTTGCAATCTTGACTGACGCCGCCCATTACCTGGCGGCGTGTCGCCCAGGCTCGGGAAGACCGGCGCCAACGCGCCCGTCCGCCAATCCGGCTAAACCGGCACACTCGGCATCACCACCTCCTGCGCCGGCGTAAACCGCAGCCCCAGCGCCTCGGCCACCGCACCGTGGGTGACCCGACCGGCATCGATGTTGAGCCCCGCGGCCAGATGCGGATCGTCCCGCATCGCTTGCCGCCACCCCTTTCCCGCCAGGGCCAGCACGAACGGCAAGGTCGCGTTGGTCAGCGCATAGGTCGAGGTTCGCGCCACCGCGCCCGGCATGTTCGTCACGCAGTAGTGCACCACCCCGTCCTCGACGTAGGTGGGATCCGAGTGCGTCGTCGGTCGGCTGGTCTCGAAGCAGCCGCCCTGATCGATGGCGATATCCACCAGCACCGACCCGGGCCGCATTCGTTTCACCATCTCCCGTGTGACCAACTTGGGCGCCGCCGCTCCCGGCACCAGCACGGCCCCGATCACCAGGTCTGCTGCCAGCACGGCTTGCTCGATCGCCGCCGTGGTGGCGAACACCGTCGTCGCCCGGGGCCCGAACTGCAGATCCAATTCCTTCAGCCGCGGCAGGGACTTGTCGATAATCGTCACGCTCGCCTCCAGCCCGACCGCCATACGCGCGGCGTTGGTGCCGGAGACGCCGCCTCCCAGGACGACCACCTTGGCCGGCGGCACGCCGGGGACACCACCCAGCAGGATGCCGGCTCCGCCCTGCTCACGCTCCAGGCAATGCGCGCCGACCTGGACCGACATCCGGCCGGCCACCTCGCTCATGGGCGCCAGCAGCGGCAGCGTCCCGGCCCGGTCGGTGACTGTCTCATAGGCGATGCACGTGGCGCATGACTTGATCAATCCTTGCGTCAGCGCCTTGTCGGCAGCGAGGTGGAGGTAAGTGAACAGAACCTGTCCGGGGCGCAGCAGTGCGATCTCCGCCGGTTGCGGCTCCTTCACCTTCACGATCAGGTCCGCCTGGTCGAAAATACCAGCGGGGGAATCGGCGATCGAGGCACATGAGGACCGATAGGTTTCGTCGTCCGACATAATCCCCGCGCCGGCGTTGTGTTCGACCACAACGGCATGCCCATGCTGCACCAGTTCCCGAACTCCGGCCGGGGTCAGCCCAACCCGGTACTCGTGCGCCTTGATTTCTTTCGGAACGCCGATCTTCACGTGCATGCTCCCGCGGTGATCAATCCTGAAGCTGGCGGTGCGGGGACGCAACATAATACGTGGGCCTCGTTGAGGTCCCGGACTGAGACATTCGGCGAGCCGCGGCACGAGATGGCACGCCTGACATGCGAATTTCGCCCCTACCGGTCGATCTGCTGAAGTAAAGAGGACGAGTCCGGGCGTTTCGCAGCCCGATAGGGTCGCTCTCGAAAGACCATGCCAGGCAGCGTCGCCCTATAGCACCGTCACCTTATGTCAGTTGGCGGCTTCGCGCGGGCACCGATCGCCGGATTCGCTTCCGCCGCTACCCAGACATCCAGACATCCAGCCTTGCCGCGCTTGTAAACCACCAGCCCGTCGAACAAGGCGATCGGCCGATAGCGAGACCAGGCTCGGGCAAACGCCGGATCGGCCCTGCTCAGCACGCTGATATAGCGCGTCGTTTCCCGCGTATCGACCACCGCGATGTCGGGACACCCGGCGATGAAATCGTGCGCGACCCAGCGCGCGATCGGCCATTCCCTATCGGCCGCAGGATCAAATTGGGCGCGCCAGACCTCGCCCTTCAGCGCCCACATCGAATCGAAGCGCGACGCCCAGGTGACGCCGGTCTCGTTTACCACTGGAAAGCCCAGCGCGATCCACTCGGAGAACGCAATGTATGTCCTGGCGTGCTCCGCCCGGAGAATCTGCTCCAGCCGGTCCACCGCTGTCGGCGTCGGCTCGACCGCCTCTATCGCTTCTGGCTCCAGCCGCTGCGCCGACGACGCGCCAAACACCGCGACCGCGAGACACGCCGCAAGCAACGGCCAGTGCATTCTCCAGCGCCGCTGAATCAGTTCGGTCGCGGTCCACACCAGCAGCGCCAGTACCGTGGTCACGATCGCGGGGAGGCGGTGGTAGTACCAGTTCTTGCCGTCCAGAAAGCAGATCACCGTGCTTGTCGCGGCGAACACCACCAAGGTCAGCATCAGGTCATAGTCGGTCAGACTGCGCCGGCGCAGCCACAACAGGCCGATCGCGACCGTCTCCCCAGCCAGCAGGATCGCTGTGGCTGAAAGCAGGTCCAAGAAGGGCACGTCGGTTGCCCCGTACAGGGCCAATGCCATAGGCACGGCGTGCTGAAGGTAGGCCGGACAAACAATCGCCACCAGACCGGCGTAGCCCAACAGGGCGGTTCCGGCGGCGAGCGGCATCACCCGCCACGGGCGCAGACCCCGCGTCAGGGCGACAACCTCCAGCACCACGAACATAGCGGCGTAGCGCGGCTTCAGGGCACACCCCAGGCCCGCCAGGACGCCAGCCAGCAGCGAGGCGAGCGGCGGTGTCGGACCGTCCAACGCCGGCCCCTCCAGCGAGCGTGCAAATAAAACCAGGTAGGGCAGAAACGCCGCGACCAGCAGATGCTCGCGCTGTCCAAGATCGACGGCGGGCAATATCAGCAAGGCCGTTGCGATCGCGGTGAACACCGGCAGCGTTTGGCCAAACAGCCCGCCGCGCGAACGCAACAGGCTGGCCGACCACCATGCACACGACATCACCGCGGCGATCAGCACGGGCATGACAACAGACTGGGCGTCGACATCCAGCCACTGCGCGATCTCCAGCAAGACGGCCGAAATCCAGATGATCAACGGTGGATTGACCTCGACCACATCGACGTACAATTCGCGCCCAGCCAGCCAGCGCCGCGCCACGTACAACAGCCACGCGATGTCGTCCTTCAGGGGCGAGCGCAGAGCCAGGAACAGCACGCTGCCAAGCACTAGCGACAATAAAATCAGGCTGATGGCGGACACCAACGACCTGCGGCTTAGATCGACCGGGTCAAGCGCCCGGTTGGAAAATTGCGTCATCGAGGTTCGGTCTAAGCTTCCGGCTGAAATCGCGCGATTGTCGCGGGTTTTGTTGCCACAGCGTTAGAGCCGCGCCAAGTGGCTTAATTAAGGCAAAGAATATGGATCGGTTTAGGCGTTGAGCAGGGCGGCGATCTGGCGCGCGACCTGGGTTTGCGAATATGGCTTCTCGATGAATTGCGTTCGGGCCACCGCGCCGGCGGGAAGATTGCGGCCGCCGTTGTATCCCGAAGTCAGCAAGACCGGCACCGATGGATAATGCGCCTGAAACCATTCGGCCAATCCAAATCCATCCATTTTGCCCGGCATGCGAACATCGCTGAACACAACACTGACAGGCCCTTCGGCGTCGACGGCGTCAATCGCTTCCGATGCATTACCAGCCTCGAGTACCGTGTACCCGCAGTCGCGCAGGTATTCTGCGATCGGCATTCGGACCATCATTTCGTCCTCAACGACCAGGACGGTATGCAGGTCAGGGTTCTCCACCAGATCAGATTCTCTTGACAAGGACAGCGTATTCATAGGTGGCATGTAATGCTCCGGGGTGCCTGATACGTCCGATTACCTGGCAAATGGTCGTGATGGGCATAGTCGTGATATCCATTCGGATTACCTCCCCCCGCCGTCCGCGCGATCGACATTCGCCACCCGGGTTCGTGCGATGTCATCCAGGGCGTGCTGGTCGCGCTGCATTGCGGCCGCCGTGGCGGCAATCGCCCGTTCCTCGATCAGCGTCTCGACTGCCTCGGCGGCCGTCCTGGCAGCCACGAGAGCGGCGCGAGCCGCGGCGGACCGGGCCTGAGCCGCGGTCAACTCCGCCGCCGCGCTGCAGCGCTCCGCGTCCCGCGAGGCCTGCCGCCGGGTGAACATTTCCAGGAACTGATGCGCCTCCGAAAGCGCCCTGTTCGCGGCGCGATCTCTTTGCGCTGCGTCATCAATCGCCTGCATTCGCGCGGCAACCTCCGCCTCGGCCGTTAGGCATTCGCCAACTGCGGTGCGGGCCGCTTCAACCGATCGCCGCCGGACCGTCCGCAGGATCAGCAGCGGATCACGCGCCATGCAAGCCGCTCAGCGCGCCGTTCAGCCGCTCAAACGACTCGGCGAACCCGGATCGGTCGCCCTTCGCCTGCCGCAGGAAATCCTCGAGATAGGGCGTCAGCCGCAAAGCCTCGTCGACTGCCGGATCTGTCCCGGTCCGATAAGCACCAAGGCGGACCATGTCGGCCATCTCGCCGTGCAGCGCCATGATGCGTCGCGCCTGTGCGACCGTTTCAGTCTGCGCCTGGTCGAGACAGGAGGAGGCAAGCCGGGAAAGCGATCGCATCACGTCGATTGCCGGGTAGCGGCCCGCCTCCGCGATCCTGCGGTCCATGATGATGTGCCCGTCCAGAATGCCGCGCACCGCATCGGCCACCGGCTCGTTGTGATCGTCCCCTTCCACCAGCACGGTGAACAGGCCGGTGATCTGTCCGGCGGAGCCGTCCGGCCGCAGCCGCCCCGGCCCAGCCCGCTCCAGCAGGCGCGGCAGTTCGGCAAACACGCTGGGCGGATAGCCGCGGGTGGCCGGTGGCTCCCCCAGAGATAGTCCGATTTCCCGCAACGCCAGGCAAAAACGGGTTACACTGTCCATCAGCAGCAGCACCGATTGGCCCTGGTCACAAAAGTGCTCCGCGATCGTCATGGCGGTGTAAGCGCACTGGCGGCGCATCAACGGCGGCGCATCCGAGGTAGCGACGACCACTACCGCCCGCGCAATGCCGTCCGGCCCCAGGTCGGTCTCGATGAACTCCCGCACCTCCCGACCCCGCTCGCCCACCAGGGCGAGAACCACGACGTCGCACTCGGTGCCGAGCGTGAGCATTGACAGCAACGTCGATTTGCCGACCCCCGACCCGGCGAACAATCCCAGCCGCTGGCCCTGCCGGCATGTGGCGAAGCAGTTCAGCGCCCGCACCCCCACATCGAGGCGCTGGCCGACCCGGGCGCGGGACGTAGCATCCGGCGGTGCGACACGCGTCATGCGCCCACTGGAGCCTCCGAACAAAATCCCCTTGCCATCCAGCGGGTCGCCAAGCGGATCGATCACACGGCCCAGCCAGGATGGGGCGACATCCAGCGTGCTGTGCTCTGAGCCCTGCAGATAGGCCTGGGAACCGTGCGCCAAGCCCTCAAGCGAGCCGAACGCCATCGCCTGCAACGCCGCGTCACGAAACCCGATTACCTCGGCCAGGATGCAGCGTTGATCGCGCGTGCGCAGTTCCAGGCGGTCACCGACCGCTGCCAGCCCGGTGAGACCCTCGACCTCCGCAACCAGGCCCCTCAGATTGGTCACCGTGCCGCTGATACGGGCCGGCTGGACGCGGCGCAGTCGCGCTTTGCAGGCATCGACGCGGTCTGCAAGACTGTGGCCTCTCATTGAGATTGCTTCGTCCAAATTTTGTCTATGTTCTTCATACATTCGTATGTCAACCGGCCATCCGAACAGTATTTCGAAAAAAATACACTAAACCGTTGAAAATCGGGTGGCGAATGACACGCTACAGTGGTATACCTTCTTCACGATTTGTTGAGGAGGCCGAGATGCGTGTCCTGCTGGTGGAAGAAGATCTGGTCGCGGCTCGCGGCATAACGCTTATGCTAAAAGCTGCTGGCGCGGTTGTAGACCAAACCGACAGTGGGGAAGACGCCCTCGAGCTGCTTCGTCATTACGAATATGACATTGTTCTCCTTGATCTGGCACTGCCGGACATCGAAGGGTTCGAGGTCGTGCGGCGGATGCGCGTCTCCCGCAACGACACGCCGGTCCTGATCCTGTCCGCCATCACCCTGCCGCAGGCTCGGGTGAAGGCCCTCAGCCTCGGCGCCGACGATTTCATCACCAAGCCGTACGACAAGGCCGAACTCCTCGCCCGGATGCAGGCCGTAGTGCGGCGCAGCAAGGGATTTAGCCAACCGACGGTTCGCCTCGGCCGCCTGGAACTCAATCTCGACAGTCGCGAAGTCACCATCGACGGCCGCGAAATCCATCTCACCGGTAAGGAGTATTCCATCCTGGAACTGCTGGTTCTGCGCAAAGGCATGGTTCTGACCAAGGAGGCGTTCCTGAACCACCTATACGGCGGGATGGATGAACCGGAGGTTAAGATCATCGACGTTTTCGTATGCAAGCTGAGGAAAAAGCTCGCTCGCGCTGGCGCCGACGGCGTTATCGGGACGATCTGGGGCCGCGGCTACATGGTTCGCGAACCGGCGACCCAAGAGGCTTCGCCGCAGGCCCACGAAGCGCTGCGCGTCCCGCGGCTGTCCCCGGCCGCCTGAAGAACCGATCCCGACTTCCAGCGGCTGGTATCTCCCACCGGATGCCAGCCGTTTCTCCGCGACCAGACCATTCCCCACCCGTGCATCGGGTTCGGCCGTGTAGCCGGCGATAATCCAAAATAGCCCCGCCAACCGGACATCTGAGCGGCCGGTGGCTTCCGAGCCACTTGCGCGCCTCACCAAAGCCGGGCGGGACATGGCGCAATCCGGCGCGGTTATCTATATCCCCAAGATGACCATCCGGTTCGTGAAGATGCATGGTTGCGGCAACGACTTCGTCATCATCGACGGGCGTTCGCGCCCACTCGGTCTCACGCCCGCTAGGGCCGCCGCGATCGCCAACCGGCACACCGGCGTCGGCTGCGACCAGGTCGTCGTGATCTGGCCCGCCGAGGATGCCGACGCCTCGATGCGCCTCATCAACTCGGACGGCTCCGAGGCCGCCGCCTGCGGCAACGCTACCCGCTGCGTCGCCGACATGCTGATGCGGGAGAAGGGCCGCACCACGGTCACAATTCGTACGGTTTCCGTCGATCTGACCGCAATGCGGCGTCCGGACGGACTGATCGAGGTCGACATGGGTCCGGCTCGCCTGGATTGGACCGACATCCCGCTCGCCCGCCCGATAAGCACACTTCGCCTGGACCTGCCTGGCGAACCCGCCGCCGCCAGTATGGGCAATCCGCATGTGACGTTCTTCGTCGCCGATCTGGATGCCGTGCCGATCCTGGAACGGGGGCCAAAGCTTGAAACCGACCCGCTTTTTCCGCAGCGCGCCAATATCGGCTTTGCCCGGATACTCGACCCGCAGACCATCCGTCTGCGCGTCTGGGAACGCGGGGCCGGCCTCACCCTGGCCTGTGGCTCCGGCGCCTGCGCCACGCTGGTGAACGCCCACCGCCGCGGCCTGACCGACCGTCGCGCAAGCGTCATCCTGGACGGCGGCAGGTTGGACATAGAATGGCGCCCCGACGGGCATGTTCTCATGGCCGGGCCGGCCGCCACCGCCTTTCACGGACAGATCGACCTATGACTGTCGACATCCTCACCTTTGGCTGCCGCCTGAACGCCTACGAAAGCGAAGTTATGCGCGGCCTTTCGGCCGAGGCCAGCGATACCGTCATCATCAACACCTGCGCCGTGACGGCCGAGGCCGAACGTCAGGCCCGCCAGGCCATCCGGCGCGTTGCTCGCGAGCGCCCGGGGGCACGCATCGTCGTAACCGGCTGCGCCGCGCAGATTGCCCCCGCTGGCTGGGCTGCCCTGCCCAACGTCCACCGTGTCCTTGGCAATGCCGACAAACTGTCCGCCGAAAGCTGGTTACCGGGCGCCCCCACCGCCGTCTCGGACATCATGGTTGCCCACGAAACTGCCGCCCACCTGGTCACCGACTTCGCCGGTCGCGCCCGAGCGTTCGTACAGGTGCAACAGGGCTGCGACCATCGCTGCACGTTCTGCGTTATCCCGTTCGGTCGCGGACCGAACCGCTCCGTTCCCATCGGCGCCATCACCGAGCAAGTGCGGACGCTGGTCGCCAAGGGCTATCAGGAGGTTGTGCTGACCGGCGTCGATATTGCCTCCTATGGCCCCGGCCTTCCGGGTGCCCCCTCGCTGGGGCAGATGGTCCGACGCTTGCTGCGAGCGGTTCCGGACCTGCCGCGGCTGCGTCTGTCGTCCATCGATCCTGCCGCCGTCGACGACGATCTCTGGCGCCTGATCGCCGAGGAACCCCGTCTGATGCCACATCTGCACCTGTCCCTGCAGGCAGCCAGCGACTTGATCCTGAAGCGCATGCGCCGCCGCCACAGCCGGGCCGGCGCATTGGCCGTGGTTAACCGGGCGCGCGCCGCTCGTCCCGGTATCGCAATTGGTGCCGATCTGATCGCCGGCTTCCCAACCGAGACGGATGCAATGTTCGAAGACACGCTGCGTTTCGTGCGGGAGGCCGCGCTGCCCTACCTGCACGTGTTCCCCTACAGTGAGCGCCCCGGCACGCCGGCCGCGCGCATGCCGTCCGTCCCGAAGCCGGTGCGCAGGGACCGTGCCGCCGCACTGCGTGAAGCCGGCGTCGCCGAGGCATCTCGTTTCTTTGCTGCGCAAATCGGAAGGACTGTATCGTTACTAACCGAAGCCGAACAGACCGGGCACTCTGAACATTTCGCTCCCGTGCGATTGGCGCGGCCGTCAATCCCCGGCCGGCTGCTTCGCGCCCGCGTCATAAGTGCGACAAACGACGCGCTACTGGCCGAGGCCGCCTGATGGCGCTGGGCTTTTTCTCACGCCTGAAAGAAGGCCTGTCCCGCAGCACCCAGAAACTGTCCGGCGGCATCACCGCGGTCTTCAAGAAGCGCCGCCTGGACGAAGAGGCGCTGGAGGAACTGGAAGAACTCCTGATCTCAGCGGACCTCGGCACCGAGGCCGCACGCCGGGTCATCGCGGCGTTCCGGAAGACCCGGTTCGGCAAGGAAGTAACGGATGAGGAGATCAAGCAGGCCCTCGCCGAGGAAGTGACCGCCATTCTGGCGCCGGTCGCGAAACCCCTGGAACTTGATCCCGCGCACCGACCGCACGTGGTACTGGTGGTCGGGGTCAATGGCACCGGCAAGACCACGACGATCGGCAAGCTGGCGCAGACCTACAGGGAGCAGGGTAAGCGCGCCGTCATGGTCGCCGGCGACACATTCCGCGCGGCAGCGGTGGAGCAGCTGCAGATCTGGGGCGAGCGGACCGGCACACCCGTCGTGGCGGGCGGCCCAAACGCCGACTCCGCCGGCCTGGCGTTCGATGGCCTGACGCGGGCAAAAAACGGCCGCGCCGACGTGCTGCTGATCGACACCGCCGGGCGCCTGCATAACAAGGCCGCGCTGATGGACGAGCTGGCGAAAATCATCCGCGTTCTTCGCAAGCAGGACGCCAACGCGCCGCATTCGGTGCTGCTGGTGCTGGATGCCACCACCGGCCAGAACGCCGTGCAGCAAGTGAAAGTCTTCAAGGAGATGGTGGCGGTTACTGGTCTGGTTGTCACAAAATTGGATGGCAGCGCCCGCGGCGGCATTGTCGTGGCGTTGGCGGAACTTTTCGGCCTGCCGGTTCATGCCGTCGGCGTCGGCGAAAGAGCGGGGGACCTGCGTCCGTTCGATGCCCGCGACTTCGCGCGCGGCCTGGTGGGTGCTGATCCGGTTCAGTAAATCCGACGGGATCGAACGACGTCCAATCGTGCTCACCGCTACAGTGGTCAGGATCAGATCCAGGTTGGCGATGCCTTGCTGGCGGCTGGGATACTCGCCGCTGCGGTCAGTCAGGCCGAGTTGGAGGCTCCGGTTATCGGGCTTTATGCTCCATCGGCCTGACCCAATTTGAATGAAAGCGGGCGGCATGCGTTTCCGTCGCCCTCGGAAGCGCCGGCGCTGATGGCCGATTTCGCCCGCGGGCTTGGTCCAGCGCCGAGTCACGCCGGAAACCGCATTTATCGCGCATCGCCGTCTGGCGAACATTCATCCCTTTGACGACGGCAACGGCCGTACGGCGCGACCGTAATGAATTTGATTTTGATCCGCGGCGGCTAGGTGCCGATCACGGTGCGTCCCGAGGACCGGTCGCCTACCTCCACGCTCTGCAAGAACCGCAAGCCGGCAAAGGGTCGAGGTGTTCGACCTATATCAGCGCCTGAATGCGACCTTGGGGGAGTACTTGGGCGCCTTGCGCTACCAAGGAAAGCACGTCTTTAGAACGACGAAAACTTGGTCTGGCGGGCCGCGACCGATGAAAATGAGTGCCATGTCTATGCCCTCTGAGTTGGGTCGCGATAATCTTGTGGGCGCAAAGCCGTCGTTCGAAATCGCCCGGTGAGAACTCGCTCCGATCGCGGATGCCGTCTCCGCCCAAGAAAAACCGGCGTTAGCCCCGTAGCGCCGCCAGGATCGCAGCGCGGACCGGTTCCGGCTGGCTCTCGACGGCCCGCGCAATGGCGCGCATCTGGCCGCGCAGGGTGTAGACCTGGTCGAGGAGCGAAAGGACCAGCGGCATGGTTTCCTCTGGCACGTCCATCGCGGTGCGAAAATCGCGGATCAGCCGAACGCGGGCAATATCGATATCGGCGAAGATCCAATCGGGTTCGGTGCCCTCGGGGCGCACCCAGCCGCGTTCGACCCACGACAACAATTCGGTGTCCCTCAACCCGGGGAACAGCGCCACGACGGCGGCGAGGCGCATCATGAGCCCTCCCTCGGGTTGAAGCTCCCTTGCGGAGTCCAGGTCTTCAGGAAGTCGGCAAGTTCCGGTTCATTGCCGGGCGGCACCACCACCTGCAACTGCACGAACTGGTGGCCGTTACGGATGCCCTTGCCGCGCAGGCGCAGGCGGGTGCCGGTGCCCGATCCGGGCGGCACCGAAACCCGCACCGGGCCATGGATGGTCGGGACCTCCAGCGAGGTACCTAGCACGGCTTCCTTCAGGGAGACGGGGATGTCCGTGATGATGTCGTCGCCGTCGCGGTGAAAGCGCGGGTCGGGGGCGACGGTGATCTCGATCAGGGCGTCGCCGGCGGGTCCGCCGTTGAAGCCGGGGCCGCCTTGGCCGCGAAGGCGCAGCACGTGGCCGTCCTCGGTGCCCGCCGGGATGCGCACGTCAAGGGTCTTGCCGTCGGGCAGCGAGAGCCGGCGTGTGGTGCCAGTGGCGGCATCGACGAAGCTGACGGTCAGCGAATACTGCATATCGCGGCCATGCACCGCCCGACCGGTAGCGCCCCAGTCGGAGCGCCGTCCGGCCTGGCCGAAGGCCTGGGCCATGAACGCTTCCAGGTCTTCCTGGGTAAACCCGCCGCCGGCGGCTTCGTAGCGCTCGTGGCCTGGAGCGTCGCGGTAGTATTGGCGTTGCTGATGGACCTCATGGCCCTCGGCGTCGATCTCGCCACGGTCGAAGCGGGCGCGCTTGTCCTTGTCCGACAGCAGGTCGTAGGCCGAACTGATCTCGCCGAAGCGGGCGGCGGCGTCCGGTTTGTTCGGGTTGACGTCAGGGTGGTGCTTCTTCGCCAGCTTCCGATAGGCGGCGCGGATGGCTGCCTCGTCGGCCGTTCGCTGGACGCCCAGGATTCCGTAAGGATCTTTCATCGGTGGCGATCACGTAGAGACGGAGGTCGGTCCGATCAAGTGCCCGTCCATTGCGGCTCGCGCTTGGACAGGAAGGCGTCGATGCCTTCCTGGGCGTCGCGGGCCAGCATGTTGCGGGTCATCACTTCGGCCGCATAGTCGTAGGCGGCGGCGAGTGGCATTTCGGCCTGCCGATAGAAGGCTTCCTTACCGATCGCCACCGTCAGCGGGCTCTTGGCGGCGATCTGCAGGGCGACGGTTCGGGTGGCGGTGGCGAGGTCGGCTTCTGGGACCACCCGGTTGATGAGGCCGAGGGCCTGGGCCTGGGCGGCCGTGATCAGGTCGCCGGTGAGCAGCATCTCCATCGCGGCCTTGCGGCCGACGGCGCGCGACAGGGCGACCATCGGCGTGGAGCAGAACAGGCCGATGTTCACGCCAGGCGTGGCGAAGCGGGCGGTGTCGGCGGCGACGGCGAGGTCGGCGGACGCCACCAGTTGGCAGCCGGCCGCGGTGGCGATGCCATGGACCTGGGCGATGACCGGTTTGGGCAGGTTGACGATGCGCTGCATCAGGCGCGAGCACAGGGCGAAGGTCGCTTCGTAGGCCTGGCGCGAGGGGTTGGCGCGGATTTCGCGCAGGTCGTGACCGGCACAGAAGGCCGGGCCGTTGGCAGCCAGGATGACGGCGTGGACGCTGCGGTCCTCGGCGATGGCCTGAAGCTGTGTGTCCAGGGCCTCCATCAGACCTACCGACAGGGCGTTGCGGGCGGCGGGGCGATTGAGCGTCAGCGTCGCGATATGATCGCCGTCGTGGCGGAGCAGGATCTCGGTCATGATGCGGCAGTATAGCAGAAGGACGCGCCTATGACGAACACTAGCCCGGGACCTCGCGGCGAGCTGTCGCTGCGTACGGTCGCGATGCCGGCGGATACCAATCCGAACGGCGACATCTTCGGCGGCTGGATCATGTCGCTGATGGATCTGGCCGCGGGGATTGCGGCGGGGACGCGGGCGAAGGGCCGGGTGGCGACGGCGGCCGTGTCGAACCTGAGTTTTCTACAGCCGGTGAAGGTGGGTGATGTGGTTTGCGTCTACACCGAGGTAACCAAGACCGGCCGGACCTCGATAACTGTTGGCGTGGAAGCGTACGTGCTGCGTCGCAACCAGGGAGAGCGGGTTCGGGTCACGGCGGCGGAGTTTGTGCTGGTGGCGGTGGACGATCACGGGACGCCGCGGGCGTTACCGCCGACTTGATGCGGTCTCAGCCTGGTCGGGGGCCGCGCCGTAGGTCGCAATCCAGTGACGCGCGAGCAGGACGGCATCTTCGGGGGTGAGCCAGGACCACTCGGCGCCGCGCGCGCGAACGGCGATCCAGCTTGTGTCACCATGGATATGTTCCTCGACGGCGACGGACCCGAAATTGTGTGTCATTGCATCCTCCCGTTCTGAACGCCCAGGCAGTGCCGGGCTGGGTTGAACTGGGCCGGTTTTACTGCGTTCCCGACGTGGCCTCTGTGACCTGAGGCACAGGGATCGGAATTTCGTATCGGTGCGGACTGGATATCCGGGGCCGGCACGGGCATAAATCGCGGCGGCAGAGCGCCGCGGCGATGGCCTGTGGCCGTGAGGCGGTCTGATCTGGACAATGTCAGGGAAAAGCCAATGGCCAGCCTGCCGAACCGCCTTCCGGGACTGAATTTCTGCCTGGGCGAATGCGCGGACATGCTGCGGTCCACCGTCGAGGCGTTTGCCGCGGATGAAATCGCGCCTCGGGCGGCGGCGATCGACCGGGACAATGCATTCCCGATGGAACTGTGGACGAAAATGGGCGCGCTTGGGGTCCTGGGGGTGACCGTGTCCGAGGCGTATGGCGGCGCGGGCATGGGCTATCTGGAGCATGTGGTGGCGATGGAGGAGATCTCCCGCGCGTCGGCCTCGGTGGGGCTGTCTTATGGGGCGCATTCGAATCTGTGCGTGAATCAGATCTTCCGAAACGGCTCGGACCCGCAGAAGCGGCGGTATCTGCCGGGGCTGATCGACGGGACCAGGGTGGGGGCGCTGGCGATGAGCGAACCTGGCGCCGGATCGGATGTCGTGGCGATGCGGACGCGGGCCGAAAAGCGCGGCGACCGCTATGTGCTCAACGGGTCGAAAATGTGGATCACCAACGGGCCGGATGCGGATGTATTGGTCATCTATGCGAAGACAGACATCGCCGCGGGGCCGCGGGGGATGACCGCGTTCCTGGTGGAGAGGGGTTTCCCCGGGTTCTCGACGGCGCCGAAGTTGGACAAGCTGGGGATGCGCGGGTCGAATACCTGCGAGTTGGTGTTCGAGGATTGCGAAGTGCCGGAGGAGAACGTGCTGGGGGCCGTCGGCCGGGGCGTGAACGTGCTGATGAGCGGGCTGGATTACGAGCGGGCGGTGCTGGCGGCCGGGCCGCTCGGCATCATGCAGGCCTGCATGGATGCAGTCGTGCCGTATGTGCACGAACGCAAGCAATTCGGTCAGGCGATCGGCGAGTTCCAGTTGATGCAGGGCAAGCTGGCGGACATGTACACCACGATGAACGCGGCCAAGGCGTACGTTTATGCGGTGGCGAAGGCGTGCGATCGTGGCGAGACGACGCGCAAGGATGCGGCCGGAGCGATCTTGTATGCGGCCGAGAAGGCGACCTGGATGGCGCTGGAGGCGATCCAGGCGTTGGGCGGAAATGGTTATATCAATGACTATCCAACCGGGCGGCTGTTGCGGGACGCGAAGCTGTACGAGATCGGCGCCGGGACCAGCGAGATCCGGCGCATGCTGATCGGGCGTGAGCTTTTCGCCGAGACGGCGTGATCCGATGACGGCCATTCGCTCTGATCTTTCGCTTCGATCGGCTGAGTTTGTCGCGAATGCCACGGCGATGAGTGGGCTCGTCGCCGATCTGCGCACCAAGGTTGCGGACGTATCGCAGGGCGGCGGCGCTGTTGCCAGGGAACGGCACGTCGCCCGCGGCAAGCTGCTGCCGCGGGACCGGGTTGCCGCATTGATCGATCCGGGGTCGCCGTTCCTGGAGTTGTCGCAACTCGCGGCATTTGGTCTTTATGGGGGTGAGGTGCCGGCGGCCGGGATCGTCACGGGTGTCGGCCGGGTGGCCGGCCGGGAGTGCGTCATTGTCGCCAACGACGCGACGGTCAAGGGCGGCACCTATTTTCCCATTACTGTAAAGAAACATCTTCGGGCGCAGGAGATCGCCGCGAAAAACAATCTGCCATGTATCTATCTGGTCGATTCCGGCGGGGCGTTTTTGCCCATGCAGGACGAGATCTTCCCGGACCGGGAGCATTTCGGCCGGATTTTCTTCAATCAGGCCAACATGTCGGCGGACGGCATTCCGCAGATCGCCGTGGTGATGGGATCATGCACCGCCGGCGGCGCCTATGTTCCGGCGATGAGCGACGAAAGCATTATCGTCCGCAAGCAAGGCACGATTTTCCTTGGTGGGCCGCCCTTGGTGCAGGCCGCGACTGGAGAGATTGTTTCGGCCGAGGACCTCGGCGGCGCTGATGTCCATGCGCGGACTTCGGGGGTGGTTGATCATTACGCTCGCAACGATCATCACGCGCTATCGATCTGCCGGCGTATCGTCGGCGGTCTGAACCGGTCGAAATCGGTGGGGCTGGTGGTGAGGGGGGCGGAGCCGCCGAAGTACGATCCAGCGGAATTGCATGGCGTGGTGCCGGTTGATCTGCGCGCGCCGTATGACGTGCGGGAAGTGATCGCTCGGATCGTCGACGGCAGCGAATTCGACGAGTTCAAGAAGCTGTATGGCGCAACGTTGATTTGCGGTTTTGCGCATTTGTACGGGTATCCGATCGGGATCATCGGGAACAACGGGATTTTGTTTTCGGAGTCCGCGCTGAAGGGCGCGCATTTTATCGAATTGTGCAGTCAGCGGGGTATCCCTCTGGTTTTTTTACAGAATATCACCGGGTTCATGGTCGGGCGGAAATACGAGTCGGGCGGGATCGCCAAGGATGGAGCGAAACTGGTGACGGCCGTTTCGACCACTGGCGTGCCGAAGATCACCTTGATTATTGGCGGCAGTTATGGCGCTGGCAATTACGGCATGTGCGGACGAGCGTATAATCCTCGGTTTTTGTTCATGTGGCCGAATGCGCGGATTTCGGTGATGGGCGGAGAGCAGGCGGCCGGTGTTCTGGCGACGGTGCGCAGCGGGTCGGCGGACTGGACGAAGGAGCAGGAGGAGGCTTTCAAGACACCGATACGAGCGCAGTATGAGTCTCAAGGGCATCCGTACTATGCAAGTGCTCGGCTTTGGGATGATGGGATCATCGATCCCGCCGACAGCCGCCGGGTGCTGGGTCTTTCGCTGTCCGCCGCGCTGAACAAGCCTTTGCAGGATACGCGCTTCGGCGTGTTCCGGATGTGAACGCGATGTTCCGCACGCTGCTGATCGCCAACCGCGGCGAGATCGCCTGCCGGATTGCGCGGACGGCTCGACGGCTTGGGATCGAAACGATCGCGGTTTACTCGGAGGCGGATGTCCGGGCACTGCATGTGCAAGCGGCGGATCGGGCCTATCCGATCGGTCCTGCGCCCGCTCGGGATAGTTACCTGAATATTCGCCGGATCATCGAAACCGCCCGAGCGGCGGGGGCGGAGGCGATTCATCCGGGTTATGGGTTCCTGTCGGAGAATCCGCTGTTTGCCGAGGCCTGCGCGGCGGCGGGGATCGTGTTCGTCGGGCCGCCAGTGTCGGCAATGCGCGCGATGGGGTCGAAGTCGGCGGCAAAGTCGCTGATGGAGACGTCCGGTGTGCCGTTGCTGCCGGGCTATCACGGCGACCGGCAGGATGGCGAGTTTCTGGAAGATCAGGCGGTGCGGATCGGCTTTCCGGTGGTGATCAAGGCGGTTTCCGGCGGCGGTGGGCGCGGCATGCGGGTGGTGACAGCACCGGCGGATTTTGCCGCCGCGCTGGGCTCGGCGCGGCAGGAGGCGGCCGCGGCGTTCGGTGACGATCGGGTGCTGATCGAGCGGTATCTGCAACGGCCGCGGCATATCGAGGTGCAAGTGTTCGCCGATACCCTGGGCAACGCGGTGCATCTGTTCGAACGTGACTGCTCGGCGCAGCGGCGGCATCAGAAGGTGCTGGAAGAGGCGCCTGCGCCCGGTCTGTCGGAAAGCCGGCGGCAGGCGATGGGATCGGCGGCTGTCGCCGCGGCGCGGGCGGTTGGTTATGTCGGCGCGGGAACGGTCGAGTTTGTTGCCGATGCTGATGGATTCTTTTTCCTGGAGATGAACACGAGGCTGCAGGTCGAGCATCCGGTGACCGAAATGGTCACCGGGTTTGATCTGGTGGAATGGCAGTTGCGTGTTGCGGCGGGTGAACCGCTGCCGGTGGTTTCCCAGTCGGCGATCGGACTGGCAGGTCACGCCATCGAGGCGCGGATCTACGCGGAGGATCCGGCGCGGGATTTTGCGCCCTCGGTCGGGCGGCTGGTGCTGTTCCGCACGCCCGCCGAGACGGATGGTGTGCGGGTTGATACCGGATTTGCCACCGGTGATACGGTATCGATCCATTACGATGCTATGCTGGCGAAGCTGATCTGTTACGGGCCGACCCGGGAAGCCGCGCTGCGCCGGATGCAACAGGGCCTAGCGGATTGCGCGGTGGCTGGCGTTGCCAGCAACCTTGATCTGCTGGGACGCATTGTTGTGCACCCGGATTTTGCGGCCGGCGGCATCGACACCGGGTTCATTGCCCGCGAGGGTGCGGCGTTGCTGGCAGGGCAGGGCACCCCGCCCGCTGACGTACTGGCGGTGGCGGCGTTGACAGCACTGGCGGCGGAGACACCGGGCGCCGGGAACGACCCGTGGGATGAGCGCGACCAGTGGTGGTTGAATATCGCATCTGTCCGAGAATTTCATTTTACTGACGGGGAAACGAGTTATCCGGTTTCGGTGACGCGCGAGGGCGGGGCGTGGCGGATCGGTGAGGTGGCGGCCGTGGCGGAGCGGCTTGACGCCGAGCGGTTGCGGGTGTCGCTGGATGGGGTCTGGCGCACGGTTATTGCGGTGCTGGACGATCATGTGGTGACGCTGCGTGATGGCGGCGTGACATGGCGGCTGACCCTGCCGGATCCGCTAGCGCCCGGCGATGATGAGGAGGGTGCCGGCGACCGGCTGATCGCGCCGATCCCTGGGCTGGTGACGCAGGTGTTCGCCGCCGTGGGCGATGCGGTGACCCGAGGCCAGGTTCTAGTGGTTCTCGAGGCGATGAAGACGGTGTTTCGGCTGTCTGCGCCGGCGGATGGGGTGGTTGCCTCGGTTTCCTGTGCCGCGGGGGAGATGGTGCAGGAGGGGCAGATGCTGGTGGGGTTTGGGGAGGTGTTGTCAGGCGCGTAGCGCCCGTCCGGGCAAGTCGCAGAACCTGATATTGTAGCCCTGGTGACAATTCACGGTCCATCTGCATATGCTGCGCTTTAGCGTCGCGTGGTTGCAAGCAATCGGCTGTCGGCTCTCACCCACACCGCGCCAATACTGCGACCAAGGGGCTTTTAAAGAAGGGGAGAAACATGCGAAAGCTATTGCTCGCGACGGCGCTCGCTACGATGCTTCCACTCACCGGGCACGCTCAGACGGCGGGGGATCTGCTCCAAGGCTCACAAAAGGACACGGCGAATGTCCTGAACTACGGCATGGGCTATAATCTGCAGCGGTACAGTCCGCTCACACAGATTGATCGCGATACGGTCAAGCGGCTGGTTCCGGTGTGGAATTACAGCTATGACGACAACAAAAGTGAGGAATCGCAGCCGCTCGTCTACAATGGCGTGCTTTATGTCACAACCAATGCTGCCACCATGGCGCTGAATGCCAAGACCGGGGAGCAGATCTGGAAGTCGAAGGTCGAATATCCGCCCGACACGCCGCGTATCGTCTGCTGCGGCATTATTAGCCGCGGCTTGGCGCTGTATGAGGGCAAGGTTTTCCGGACAACCTTGGATGCGAACGTGATCGCGCTGGACGCTGGCACCCGCAAGGAAGTCTGGAGGTCGAACGCAATCGACTACAAAGATGGCTACTCCATGACCGTGGCCCCGCTGGTTGCCGATGGCGTGGTGATCACCGGCATCTCCGGCGCCGAGTATGGCATCCGCGGCTTCATCGACGGCTGGGACCCCGACACGGGAAAACATCTTTGGCGCACCTACACCGTTGCCGGCCCTGACGATCCAAACGGCAAGACCTGGCCCGGCGACACCTGGCAGCATGGCGGCGGCTCCACCTGGATCACCGGATCGTTCGATCCCGATCTGCACACGGTGTACTGGGGCACCGGCAATACCGGCTCATGGAATCCCACCACGCACCCCGGTGACAACCTGTACACCTGCTCGGTTTTGGCCCTTGATCCGAAAACCGGTAAGATCAAGTGGCATTTCCAGTTCTCGCCGAACGACCCGTACGATCTGGACAGCGTCGCCGAGATGGTGCTGGCGGATCTTGATATCGGCAATGCCAAGAAAAAAGTGTTGATGGACGTGAACCGCAACGGCTTCATGTACGTGTTGGATCGCACCGACGGGAAGCTGATCGCGGCCAATCAATACATCACCAAGCAAACCTGGGCTAAGGGCATCGATGAAGGTGGCCGGCCAATTCCAAGTGAAATCACCGACCAGGTTCGGCAAGGCAAGGAAGTTGACGTATGGCCAAGTGCATTTGGCGGCAAGAACTGGAGCCCGGTGTCCTTTGATCCCGGCACCGGCCTGATCTATGCCAACACGCTGAACTGGGGCATGCACTACAAGCCGACCAATCCAGAGTTCCGCGCCGGTCTGACCTATTGGGGCGCAGAAATTAGCTTGATCTATCCGGATGGCCCGCGCGGCGGTCTGAAGGCCATCGATCCGATGACCGGCAAGGCGAAGTGGGAAGCGCTGACCGACGTCCCGCGCTTCTCGGGCGTGTTGTCTACCGCGGGCGGGGTCGTGTTCGCCGGTAAACTGACCGGCGAGCTTGAGGCGTTCGATGCCGATAACGGCCAGAAGCTGTGGCAGTTCAAGACCGGGTCGGGCATTGAAGGCCAGCCGATCACGTGGCAGCAGGACGGCGTGCAATATATCGCCGTATCCAGCGGGATAGGTGGTGGCTATGCGCTTTTTTCGGGTGATGAGCGTCTGAACAAGATCCCGGCAGGTGGCTCGCTGTGGGTGTTCGCGCTGGCGCGGCAGTAGCTGACGAAGGGGGTGCTGCCGCTGCGGCGCCCCCGAACGTGCCAGAGCCCTATCGGTTGCGTCATTCGCGTCCTGCTGTATTGAGTTCGCTCGACAGCAGCAGGAGGAAACGTGACGTCCGATCCCGATCTGCGGTCCGCCGCCGAGAGTGTCCCGCTGGACTGGGAGGCGGTCCGCGTCCATCTCGCCGCCAACGGTCATCGTCTGGATCTCGAACCGCCGCCGCGGCAGTTCGCCGGCGGGCTGGCGAACCTCAATTATCTCATTCATCTGGATGGCAAACCGGCGGTGTTGCGCCGACCGCCAATGGGTGAGCTGCCGGCCGGCGCGTACGACATGGCGCGCGAATTTCGTATATTGTCGCGGCTGCCCGACGCGCTGCCGTTTGTCGCGCGCGGGCTGCATCTGTGCGACGATCCATCGATTATCGGCCAGCGGTTCCAGATCATCGAATACCGGTCTGGGCTGGTGATCCGTGAGCACATGCCAGCGGCGTTGGCCGGCCGGCCGGAGATTGGGGCGCGTCTGTCGCAGGTGCTGCTGGAAACCATCGCCGCCATCCACGCGGTGGATACCAAGGCGGTCGGGTTGGACGATCTGGGGCGGCCGGAGGGGTTTCTGGCGCGTGGTGTCGCGGGCTGGCGCAAACGGGGCATGGCGGCGATGGAGCCTGGGACTGAGGCCCTGCACACCGAGGTCGGGGCCTGGCTGGAGCAACATCTGGTGCCTGACGGGCCGGCGGGATTGCTGCACAACGACTTCAAGCTGAACAATATGATTCTCAATCCCGAGGATCTGTCGCCCCGGGCGGTGGTCGATTGGGATCAGGGGACGCGCGGCGATCCGTTATTCGATTTTGCCACGCTGCTGTCCTACTGGGTTCACGCGGACGATCCGTGGGCGATGCATGACATGGAACAGATGCCTGCCGTCGAGGCCTGCCTGAGCTCCCGCCAGGAGGCGGTTGCGGCCTACGCTCGGCTCTCGGGTCGGGACATGTCGGACTTCTTGTTCCACCGGGTGCTGGCGATGTACAAGCTTGCGGTCATCTTCCTTCAACTGGGCCTGCGCTATCGCACGGGCGCGACACAAGAGCCGCGATATGCTCCGCTGGCGGGAATCGGTACCGGCGTTCTGCAATTCACTCATGAAATCGCCCAAGGACGCGCATTCTGATGGATTTTTCGCTCTCCCCCGAACTGACGGAACTGCAGCAGCGCACGCGCGCTTTCATCCGCGACAAGATCATTCCGCTAGAAAGTGACTGCCGCCAGACGCATCATGGTCCTACCGAGGAATTCCGCCGCGAACTGGTCGCGCTGGCGGCGGCCGAAGGGCTGGTCGCGCCGCATGTTGGGGTGGAGTATGGCGGACTGGGGCTGTCGCATGTTGGCAAGGCGGTGGTGTTCGAGGAGGCCGGATATTCGCTGCTGGGGCCGGTGGCGCTGCACATCTTCGCCCCTGACGAAGGCAATATGCACCTGCTTGAGGCCGTTGCTTCCAAGGAACAGAAAGACCGGTGGCTGCGGCCGTTGGCGGCCGGCGCAGCGCGGTCCTGTTTCTGCATGACCGAGCCGGCGCCGGGGGCGGGATCTGATCCGGCGGCACTGGCGACGACGGCGGTGAAGGATGGCAATCATTACGTCATCAATGGCGATAAGTGGTTCATCACCGGCGCCGCGGGCGCGGCCTTTGCCATCATCATGGCGAAGGAGGAAGACGGTAATGCGACGATGTTCCTCGCCGACATGGATACACCGGGCATCGAGATCGTTCGGCAGATGAACAGTCTGGACAGCGCGTTCGCCGGCGGTCATGCGGTGATACGGTTCAACAATGTGCGTGTTCCTGCCAGCGATATTCTCGGTGAACCGGGGAAGGGGTTTCGCTATGCCCAGGTTCGGCTGGCGCCGGCGCGGCTGACGCACTGCATGCGCTGGCTGGGGGCGGCGCGACGGGCGCATCAGATCGCAACGGATTATGCGCTGCGGCGCGAGGTGTTCGGCGCGAAACTGATCGGGCATGAAGGCGTCGGGTTCATGCTCGCTGATAACGAGATGGATATCCGAATGAGCCGGCTGTCGATTCTGCACACGGCGTGGACGCTGGATCAGGGCTCGCGCGGCACGACGGAGTCCTCGATGGCGAAGGTATTTGTTTCGGAGTCGGTCTGGCGTGTGGTTGACCGTTGCGTGCAAGTATTGGGTGGGCAAGGTGTGACCGGTGAAACGCTGGTGGCACGTATCTTCAACGAGGTGCGTGGCTTCCGTATCTACGATGGTCCGTCCGAGGTGCATCGCTGGAGTCTGGCGCAACGGATTGCCCGGAACGGGGCGAATTGGTGAGGGTCGGGGCGAGCTAATTTGTGGCCGACCATGTTCCGGGTCGCATCTCGGCTTCGTCCGCGCCGGGCCAGGGCGGCATGGTGATGGCAACGGCGGCCAGCGGTTCGCTGCCGAATGACCGGAACTGAAAGGTAACGCCTAGAGGGATTGTCAGGCAGGTTGCGGGCGCCAATGCCACGATGTCCTGCTGCGTATCGGTCGAGCGCCACATCTCGCCCTGGCCGGACAGGATGTACCAGATCTCCTGGACGGTGCGATGACGAACGGCGCGCGACACCTGGCCGGGCGGCAGCCGGAAATGCGCCATGCTGCCGCCGGACAGTGCCAGCAGGAGGCGTACTTCCGAGCCATCGGGTGCCAGTACATCGTGGTCGCCCGGCAGGGCCATGATCGAGCCTGTGTGCATCTTTGTTCCTTTTGCGTTGACGGCCTCATCAGCGGGCGATCGTAGGCACCAATTCGGGCTGCGCCAATCTCGGGGCAGGCGGGTTGACAAGGCTTATGCTCATCTCCAGCATATGGGATTATACTCATTTGGAGCATAACGAGGTGCATATGATCGGGTGGCTGCTTGGACGAAGCGCTTCACCAAGGCGTTCGCTGTGACGGTCACATCAGGCGACATTGGCCGGGCACCTGTGGTGATAGGTGGCGGCATAGCCGGGCTGATGACCGCGTTGCGCCTGGCGCCGATGCCGGTTGTGGTACTTGCCAAGGCGCCTTTGCAGACCGAGGCGTCCAGCGCCTGGGCTCAGGGTGGCGTCGCCGCTGCCCTGGGGTCTGATGACAGTCCGGGACTGCATCATGCCGACACGCTCGCCGCTGGTGCCGGCTTATGCGATGCTGATGTGGCTAGACGGGTCACCATGGCCGGTCCTGCGGCGATCGAAATCCTGTCGCGTTACGGCGCCCGCTTCGACAGCGACCCGGCTGGAACCCCTCGCCTGGGCCTGGAGGCGGCGCACGCCCGTCGCCGGATTGTGCATGCAACCGGTGATGGCACCGGCAAGGAAATCATGCGGGCGCTGGTTGCTGCGGTGCGTCAGACGCCCTCGATCACCGTGCAGGAAGGCGTCGAGGCGCGCCGCCTGCTGGTTGGCGACGGTGCGATCAGCGGTGTGCTGGCAGCAGCGCCATCCGGGGCGATGGTGCTGCCGACCAGTCGCGTGGTACTGGCGACGGGCGGGGTAGGCGGGTTGTTCCTTCACACCACCAACCCGCGCGGCGCGTTCGGCCAGGGCCTTGCGCTCGCCGCGCGGGCCGGGGCGGCGCTGGTTGATATGGAGTTCGTGCAGTTCCACCCGACCGCGCTCGACGTCGGAGGCCATCCGCTTACGCTGGTCAGCGAGGCCGTGCGCGGTGAGGGGGCGACGCTGATCGATGAGATGGGCAGGCGCTTCATGGCCGACGTGCCGCGCGGCGAACTTGCTCCGCGGGACGTTGTCGCGCGCGCGGTATGGCGCCATCTGGACGCTGGCCATCGCGTTTTCCTCGATGCGCGCGCCGCACTCGGCGGGCGCTTCGCCCGGCATTTCCCGGCGATAGCGGCGGCCTGCGCAGCGGCCGGTATCGACCCGGCGAGGCAACCGATTCCGGTTCGTCCGGCGGCGCATTACCACATGGGTGGGGTCACGGTGGACGGGGACGGGCGCAGCACGCTTCCGGGGCTGTGGGCCTCCGGTGAGGTGGCCGGCACCGGGCTGCACGGCGCCAACCGTCTCGCCAGCAATTCACTGCTGGAAGCAGTGGTCTGCGCCGGATGGGTCGCCGACAGTGTCGCTGCGGCGCCGACGGGGCGGCCAGGCGGTGACGTTGCCGCCGAGGCTCCCGCGGCGGCCGATGCGGCGTTGATCCGGCCTGTCCTATCGCGCGCCGCCGGTGTTTTGCGTGAGGCCAGTGTCTTGGCGGCTTCCCTCTGCAGCCTGATGCCGCTCGTAGATTCGGCCGGTTCCGCGGCCGACCCGGCGCTTGTAGCGTTGCTGATCGTCGTGGCGGCCTGGCGGCGGCGTGAAAGTCGCGGCGCGCATTTTCGCAGTGACTTCCCAACGTCGGATGCCGTCCTGGCCCAGAGGATGACGATGACCTTGAAGGATGCCATCGACGACGCGCACGAAGTGGTGGCTACCGCGTCTGACTTTTCCCGGGCGAATGAGCGATTTGAGCGGAGCTGTGCCCTGGCGGCGAGTTGCGGGGGGTAGCCGTCGGGTTTGCGTGGTCGGTTTTCGGTTTGGCTGGCGGCTGCCTGGCGGGTGGCTCGCAGGATCTTATGCAACTTCACGAGCCATTCTGGAGCAACCATTATTTGAAGCGCCGGTCGCCATTGCGGCGTACCGATCCGCCAACCGGATCAGCGCGGCACGTACTTCCGCTGAGGCCTCGGCGCTGGCCATAGCACGGAGGTCCGGCACGATTTCCACGAGTTCAGCTTCTGTGACGTATGACATGGGGCCTCCTTCAGGCTGACGTTGAGTTCTCCCCATAGCCGCCTGGCCAGCGATTCGCTGTGAGCCAGGCAACTCCGCCGCCGATCCGAATGGCAGCTTTGCTCGCGGTGATGCGATAATCACTAGACCGAAGTCTAGCAAAAAAGCCTGGGTTTCAGCTTTGTTGCGGAAAGCAGTCCGGGTGGCTGGAGCGCTTGCGAAACCAGAACGCTGGTGCGGCAATTCCCACCGCTATTGCCCCCATCATCAGCACTACGGTGATACCAAGCGTCAGCGTCGCCATCGGGAGCGCCGGGTCGGTCGCGCCATGGGCGATCTGTAAGCCGCTGAGCACCAGGCGGAACGCATAGGCCCCTGGCACCATCGCGACGACGCCTGGAAAGGCGAACGCCGCCGCCGGCGCGTTGAAGCGGTGGGAGAACAGTTGCGCCAGTATGCCGGCCGCCAGCGCGCCCAGGAGGGTACCGCTCAAGATGTCGATCCCGAGGTGCAAGCCCAAAGTCCGCAAGGCATGGCTTGCCACGCCACAGACAACGCAAGCCCAGGCGATCCGCACCGGAACGTTGAACAGCGAGGCGTAGCCTAATGCTGCTATGGCGGAGAAAACCGCGTCCTCCGCGACGCCGATCTCGCCCGGCTGTGCCTCGACGGCGATCGCAGCGCCTGTCACCACAGTGGCAACGAACAGGCCCATCGCGATCGCCACCGTGATCACGCCGCCGAAGGCCAGGCGGCTGATGCCGAGTGTCATGTGGTTGCGAATCATGTCCTGAACGCCATTGATCAACGGCACCCCCGGCACGATGATCATCCCCGGCGCCACCAGGCACAACGACGGAGTGCCGCTTATTTTCAGCGATACCGCGGCGCCGCCGACGAGGCCGCTGAGACACGCGGCGAGGAACGAGACGGCGACCGGATTGACCTGGCGCCCGCTCAACTGCTGACGCAGCCAGGTTCCGGCGGCGCCCGCGAGCCACGCCACCGCGAAGGCCGGCCAGTCACCCCCGAAGAGACGGCTGAGGCTCGCCGCGGTCAGACCCAGCATCGCCACCACCAGCCAGTGCGCATATTCGGGCGTCCTATGCTCCGCGGCGTCGAGGGCGGCGGTCGCGCGTCCCAAATCCATCCGGCCGTGTTCGAGATCGTCGAGCACGCGCCGCACGGCCGTGATGGTTGTCATGCCGACATTCATCGCTGCGACGCGCGAACCGATCTTGGTGCGAAACTGTTCACCTGCCACGACCGTCAGCAACAAGACCTCGTAACTGACCATCAGGTGCGCCTCACAACCGAACACGGCAGCAAAGCGCACAACGGTCGCCTCCACCGTCGCGGTATCCGCGCCGTTCAGCAGCAGCAGACGACCCGCCTGCAACGTGGCGTGCGCGACTTTCTCGATGTGTGGGCCGTCATCCGCTCCATGGTCCACCGCGATGCCCGAGCCTTAGGCGGGGTAGGCGGGCTGGTAGGCGAGTGCCCGGATGTGCGCCTCGACATCAGCAGGGCGGGGCACGCCGGCAAGGTCATGGTCAAAGACGTAGGTTGCGATCCGCGCCGCAGTCAGCAGCGACGCCTGAAAGATGTTGCTGGTCGGCGGATAGATCAGGCCGACATCGAGATTCGCCTGCGTGACCTGTTCCGCCACGCCTTTGGCGGCGATGATGAACATCTGTTCCGTCACCCGCCTGGCCTTGGTCGCCAGCACAGCCATGCCCATCGCCGGAAATACGTAGACGTTATTGCCCTGCCCCGGCACCAGCGTCTTTCCCTCGTACTCGACCGGGGGGAACGGGCTGCCGCTGGCGAACACCGCGCGGCCGCCTGACCAGCGATAGGCCTCCTCGGCGGTGCATTCTGATCGCGAGGTGGGGTTCGAATAAGGGAAGATGATCGGGCGCTGGTTGATGCGCGCCATCGCCTCGATAACCGCCTGGTTGAACAGTTTCGGGACCGTGCTGACGCCAATGATCGCGGTTGGTGCCACCGCCTCTACGGCATCGACAAAGCTGGCGACCGGCGCGCGGTCATGTGCGAACGGAAGCTGGAATGGCGCGATGTCGGTGCGCGACCGGACCATTAGTCCATGGATGTCAAACAGCCAGTTGCAGCCACGTGCCTGATCGATCGGCAGACCCTCCAGGGCCATCGCCTGGCTGATCAGTTCAGCGATGCCGGTGGCTGCCGACCCGCCGCCCAGGAACAGCACCCGCTGATCGACCAGTTTTTGGCCGGTGATGCGAAGCGCGCCGAGAATGCCCGCGAGCGCCACTGCCGCGGTACCCTGAATATCGTCATTGTAGGTGCAGATCCGGTCGCGATAACGTTCCAGTATCGGCACGGCGTTGATATTGGCGAAATCCTCCCATTGCACGCAGCACCCAGGGAAGCGCTCTTGTACTGCCGAGACAAATTCCTCGATGAAGTCGTCGTATTCGGGGCCGCGCACGCGCTGCTGCCGTAATCCGAGGTACAGCGGGTCTTCCAGCAATTCGTGATTATTGGTGCCGACATCCAGCGTGACCGGCAGCGTCAGATTTGGCGGTACGCCCGCACAGGCCGTGTAGAGCGCCAGCTTGCCGACCGGGATGGCCATGCCGCCAACGCCAAGATCGCCCAGCCCGAGGATTCGCTCGCCGTCGGTCACCACGGTGAACCGTACATCGGGGAAGGGCCAGTTCGCCAGCAGCTCGCGCAGCCGCCCCCTAGCAGTGATCGGCAGATAGAGCCCGCGTGAGGCTCGAAAGACATGGTCAAACTTCTGGGATGCCTCGCCTACCGTTGGCGTGTAAACCAGCGGCATGAACGTCGCCGGGTCCGACATCAGCACGGCGTAAAACAGCACCTGGTTGCGTGACTGCAGATCGCTCAAGAACAGGTATTTCTGCAGGTCATTGTCCAGCGCTGCCAGTTGCGTATGGACACGGGCGGTCTGGATCTGCAGCGTATCGGCGACGGGCGGCAGCAACCCTTCGATGTGCAGTTCGCGCCGGGCGGCAAGTGGAAACGCCGATCCGCGGTTGAGATGCGGATCGTGGAGAAGATCCGCCCCGATAACGGTCAGGCTGTGCGGAGGGGACT
Organism: Rhodopila sp.; assembly: GCA_036500715.1. Taxonomy (GTDB): domain Bacteria; phylum Pseudomonadota; class Alphaproteobacteria; order Acetobacterales; family Acetobacteraceae; genus Rhodopila. Next base: position 4,975 of record DASYBP010000011.1, on the reverse strand, counting down.
CGGTGTCGGACATGGTTCGGCCTCAGGCGTTGGTTGCGACGTACGGGCGGACCATCTTCGCCGGGTCGACCACGCGGTCGAACTCGGCTTCGGTCACATAGCCGAGGTCGAGGGCGGCGGCCTTCAAGGTCAGGTCGTGGTCCATCGCGTGATGGGCGATCTTCGAAGCCTTGTCGTAGCCGATGACCGGCGCGAGTGCGGTCACCAGCATGAGCGAGCGATCGACGTATTCGGCGATCTTTTTGAGGTTGGGACGGGTGCCTTCGACCAGATACTTGCGGAAGTTGGTGCAGCCATCGGTCAGGATCGTTACGGACTGCGTCAGGTTATAGATGATCAGCGGCTTGTAGACATTCATCTCCAGATAGCCGCCGGCCCCGCCGAAGCCCACAGCAACATCATTGCCCATGACCTGGACGGCGATCATCGTCAGCGCCTCGGCCTGGGTAGGATTCACCTTGCCCGGCATGATGGAGGATCCCGGTTCGTTTTCCGGGATCAGCAATTCGGCGAAACCGGCGCGCGGACCGCAGGACATCAGCCGAATGTCGTTGCCGATCTTGTACAATGAAGTGGCCAGCGTCCGCAGGGTCCCCGACATTTGCACCAGCGCGTCGTGCGAGCCCTGGACGGTAAACTTGTTTGTGGCGCTGACGAAGGGCAGGTCGGTCAGCCTGGCGATCTCCTTTGCCGCTGCTTCGGCGAAGCCGGGGGCGGCATTGATTCCGGTTCCGACCGCAGTGCCGCCCAGCGCCAGCCTGTAGACGCCCTTCAGTGCGTCATCGATTCTTTCAAGATCTTCGCCGAGCATCCCGGCATAACCCGACCATTCCTGTCCGAGCGTGATGGGTGTCGCATCCTGCATGTGGGTGCGGCCGATCTTGACAATGTCGCGCCATTCTTCCGCCTTGGCGGCGATGGCATCGTGCAACGCCTGCACAGCAGGCACCAGCCGCTTGGTCACGCCTATTGCGGCGGCAATATACATCGCTGAAGGAAACGAATCGTTCGATGACTGGGACATGTTGACGTGGTCATTCGGATGCACCGGCGCTTTACTGCCGAGCGGCGTGCCGGCCAGTTGACAGGCTCGGTTGGACATCACTTCGTTTACATTCATGTTAAACTGGGTGCCGCTGCCGGTCATCCACACGTGCAGCGGGAACATGTCATGATGTTGACCGTCGAGGATTTCGTCCGCGACCTGGACGATCAACGCGTGGGGCTTTTCGTCGAGCCGCCCGCCAGCATGGTTGGCGTTCGCTGCCGCCTTCTTCAAGATCGCGTAGGCGGTGATCATTTCCCGCGGGATCAGGTCGTGTCCGATGCTGAAGTGTTCTAGCGAACGTTGGGTCTGAGCGCCCCACAAGCGATCAGCGGGAACGTTGACCTCGCCAAGACTGTCGGTTTCCTTACGATATTCGGCCATGGAAATCACCTTCCGCCTGACCCGAGGACCAGTATCGCGCATCACAGAAGCGCGATACGTCGCACTTTGATTGATGTGGCCGATTCACGCGGAATTCGTGATCGCTCCGCGACTCACGCCCACCGCAATCGGACACTTGCCGGCCCGGCAGGTCGCGAGCGACGAGCCTTCCCGACAGATCCATAATGCGTATTTGCCGATAGGCGAGTTCGCAGGCCAAAGCAATAGCCGCCAGGAGTCAGCGGGGCGCGGTTCCGTGAAGCCGGCTGCGCGACCCTCAGGCAAGCAGGCGCAACCCAGACCAGGGTGCGCCTATCAGCCAGCCGGGAAGATTCAGTCGCCGTGAATCATGCTCAGGCCGGCCTCCGCGTGAGACATGCATCCACTTTCGTCGTTCTTTGACATCGCCTCTTTCGCCATCGCTAGGTGCTTGCCGGCCTCCGCCTTATTGCTGTTGTCGGTTTTGTCAGTGACAAGCTCCATCTTCTTGGAGAGGTCGGCCAGCCGTTCTTTGCAGGTCATCGCTTGCGCCGTGGGCGCACCCGCGACCAGCATTGCCACGATCATCAATGTCGATCGACTCATCTTGATATCCTTTCAGTATCGAGTAAGGTCAGTCTCGGGTGAGTTTGCCGCGCCGAGCCGGATGGGTGTCTCCTGAGAACGCTGCGCAGGGTTGCATGGTTGCGTCGATTTCAACCTCTGGCGGGCAAGCTCGAAGACAGGGCCACGGCGGCGGTGCTGGCGTTTGCGCTGAGCTGGCGGCCATACTGCGTCGCGGGGTTTGTTCCGAGCGGGCGATGGACGACGGAGCTGAAACCGGCATGATAGGCTATCGGAGAACAGCGGGGGGAAGGTTTCGCCATGGTCACAGTGCATCATCTTGGCGTTTCGCAGTCCGAACGTATAGTCTGGCTGTTCGAGGAGCTGGAAATACCTTACGAACTAAAACGCTACGAGCGGGACCCAGCCAGCGGCCTTGCGCCGGCCGCTTACAAGGCCCTGCACCCGATGGGGATCGCGCCTGTAATCACGGATGGAGCGCTGGTTCTGGCCGAGTCCGGCGCTATTATCGAATATGTCATCGCGAAGTATGGCAACGGGCGCCTGGCGGTTGCGTCCGACAAGCCGAACTTCGCGGATTATCTGTTCTGGTTCCATTTTGCTAACGGCACGATGATGCCCAGTCAGATGACCGGATTTATCGCTTCGCTCGCCGGCTCGCCGGCCGGGAATGTCGTGCTGGAGGCGCTAAAGGCTCGGACTGATCTTGCCTTCGCCCTGCTCGAAAAGCGGTTGGGTGAGGCACCCTATCTGGCCGGCGGCGAGTTTACCGCGGCCGATATCATCATGGGCTTCCCGCTGATGACCATGCGTGCCTTCGTGCCCCACGATCTCGGCCCGTTCCCGCAGATTCGCAATTACCTGAAGCGCATCGGTGACCGTCCCGGCTATCAGCGGGCGATGGCAAAAGGCGACCCGGGTATGGCGCCAAAACTCGCCTGACGATCCGTTCCAGCTCAAGCAATCTTGCCTCGTGGCCGGCGATCACCAACCGCCGAACCAGATTCCGACGCCGTGGACAATTCCGACCGGAAAGAACGTCGCGGCAGCAATCAACAGCGGCCGGGCCCCATGGGCGGCGCAGAACACGATCGAGGTCAGCCAGGCCGCGTAGCAGAACGCCGCCAGCAGCAGGCCGGCCAACAGGATCGACGGATCGATGGCGCCAAACTGGGTCGTCCGCATTGTCAGAACTCCTTCGTGCCCCGGGACTGATATCTAGCCTGTCGGACCGGCGGAGGTCATCTCATGTTTGGGCTGACATCATCGCCTGACTGGCCGGTCCACGCTTCAGGTGAAATCCTGCGGCTGGCGCTTGCGGACAAGCGGGGACAGTGCCACCGCGAGCACGAGCGCTCCGCCGTCGAACAGGTTTTGCACAAAGGCCTGGATGCCCAGCATGCTGAGCCCGGTGATGCCGATTACCAGAGAATAGACCGCGATCAACGTGCCCCTGGCGTTGAAACGGCTCGGGGTAATGCTGGTCGCGCCAAGGAAAGCCGCGGCGAACGATGCTGGCTGGGACGTTGACGCCGGACAGCGGTGAGATTCGCATCGACGGCGCGCCGGTGGCGTTGTCCAGCGTCGCGGTCGCGCAGGATCACGGGATCGCCGTCATCTACCAGGAGCGCGCCGTTGTTCCTGAGTTGACAGTGGCGCAAAATACCATGTTGGGCCAGGAGCCCACGTATCGGCTTCCGGGCCTGATCGATCGCGGCGCGCAACGTCAACACGCTGAACAGGTCTGGGCATTGCTGGGCGGTCCGGCATCAGTCGATACGACCGTTCGCGAGCTTGCCCAGCAACTGGCATTCGACGCGCGCGTGGTCATCATGGATGAGCCGACTGCCGCGCTAACGCACCAGGAAACGCTGCGGCCGTTCGATATCATTCGCGACCTCCGCCGGCGTGGAACGGCGGTGATCTATATTTCCCACGATCTGGAGGAGATTTTCGAAGTTGCAGACCGCGTGACAGTTCTGTGTGATCGAAAGCTGGTCCCGCACGCTTCCGGTCGCGGACGTGACGCGGCGGGCCTTGATCCGGATGATGATCGGCCGCGACATCGATGAGACCACGCGGCGGGAAAGCGGTCGCGGCCATCGCGATGTGCTGACAGTCAGCGGGATCCGGCGCGGAACCGAGCTAGTGGGGTGAGCTTGAGTGTGCGGGCGGGGGAGTTGCTGGATCGACGAAGGCGAGATGACATTGCTGGGCGAACCGTATGCACCGCATTCACCGATGGATGGGGTCAGGCTGGGTGTCGGTTTCGTGCCTGAGGACCGGAAAAGCGAAGGGCTAGTGTCGGCCCTCACGATCAGCGAGAATATTTCACTGCCAAATTTCGATCTCGTCTCGATCGCTCGGATCTGGCTCAGCGGCGGGCGAGAAGGGCCCCTGACCACGCGGATGGTGGCGCAGATCAAGATCGATCCACGGATCCCGCGCTGGCGAACCGATCATCTGAGCGGCGGCAATCAGCAGAAAGTCGTGCTGGCAAAATGGCTGGCGAAACAGCCCAAGCTGCTGCTGGTAGACGAGCCGACGCACGGTGTCGACGTCGGCGCACGCGAACAGATTTATCGCGTGCTGGATGATCTGGTGAAAGCCGGCATGGGGGTGATCGTGGTGTCCTCCTATCTGCCGGAAGTGCTTCGGATCAGTGAGCGCATCCTGGTCATGCGTGACGGACGGATTGCGCTGGAAGTCAGTCGCGCGGATGCTACCGAGGAGAAGTATTGCTGAATGCCGCCACCGGAGGCGAGGGGTGGGTCAACCCCGCGCCCGTCTGCAGCAGGCGCGGACCACGCCCGCTGCCGTCCTCGCGTGCTTCGGGTTCTACGCGGCGCCCGCTGATCTTGATCGCTGTGTTCGCGGCTTTATCGCCGGCGTTCCTGACGCTGCAGGGCTCAACATCCTGCAGCAGACGTCGACGATCGGTATCATGGCGATCGGCGATCGCTGGTCATCCTGGCCGGCGGC
>DASYBP010000010.1:0-7089 GCA_036500715.1 Rhodopila sp. | reverse complement strand
AGCTCTGGCTGGTGCCGCACTTCGAGAAAATGCTGTACGACAACGCGCAGTTGCTGGAGCTTCTCGCCCTCACCCACGCCGACAGACCAAACGCGCTGTATGCGCAACGAGCGACCGAGACGGTCGGCTGGCTGCTGCGCGAGATGAGTGCGCAGCGGATCGACGGCAAAGCCGCTTTCGCCGCCTCCGAGGATGCCGATAGCGAGGGCGAAGAGGGCCGCTTCTATGTCTGGACCGAGGCCGAGGTCGATGCGCTGCTGGGTTCTGACTCCGCCACGTTCAAGCAAGCCTATGACGTGACCGCTTCCGGCAACTGGGAAAGTCACACCATCCTGCGCCGGATCACCCCGCCAGGCTCGTCCGATCAGGAGGCCGGCCTGGAGCGTTGCCGAGACATTCTGTTTCAGGCGCGTGAAAAGCGCGTGCGGCCTGGCTGGGACGACAAGGTGCTGGCCGACTGGAACGGACTGGCCATTGCAGCGCTGGCTCGATGCGCCACGGTGTTTGGCCAGCCGGCCTGGCTGGGTCGGGCGCGCGAGGCGTTCGAGTTCATCCTGACCCACATGACGGCCGGACACGGCGGCGTCGAGCACGCGTGGCGGCTTGGCCGGGTCACCGCACCGGGTCTGATCGAGGATCAGGCCGCGATGGCTCGCGCCGCACTGGCCCTGTACGAGGCCACGGCGGAGCACCGCTACCTGGCCGCCGCCGAACTTCTGGCAAACGCTGCCCAGGCGGCCTTCGCTGACGCGCACGGCGGGTTCTTCACCACCGCTGCCGATGCGTCCGACGTGCCGCTGACCCGGCCGCGATCGGCCGCCGACAGCGCCGCGCCATCCGGCAATGGTCTCATGGCCGAGGTCCTGGCTCGGCTGTTCCACCTGACCGGCAACACCGCGTGGCGGGCTGCCGCGGACGCGGCGCTGCGCGCCTTCGCCGGCCAGGACGATCAACTGGCCGCCATGCCGTCGCTGCTGGCGGCGGCGGATCTGCTGGAGGAAGCCGCCGACGTGGTGATTGTTGGCACCGATCCGACCGCTCTGCAGCAGGCCGCGTTGCGGGCACCCGATCCGGCTGTCGTGGTCCTGTGTGTGGCTGATTCCGGCGTGCTGCCGGCCGGCCATCCCGCTCACGGCAAGCCATCGGGTCTGGCCGGAGGGGTCGCCTACGTATGCCGGCGGGCGGTGTGCGGCCTGCCGGTCACCGACGCCACCGCGCTGTCGCAGATGTTGCGCACGCGTGTTTGATCACCGCGCGCTGTCGAATAGTCTTCCGGTCGCGGTTTAACCAAGCACGACCCACGCCGGAGATACCGATGGCCGCGACCGCGAAACAACACCCCCCGGCGCAGGCCTCGCCCGCCGAACGGAAGCTGACGGCTGCAGGCGCCCTGGCGGCGCTTGGCATCGTCTACGGCGACCTCGGGACCAGCCCGCTCTACACCTACCAGACGATCGTTGGTTCGGTGGGCGGCCACCCATCGGCCGAGGACGCGCTGGGGCTGCTGTCGCTGGTGGTGTGGTCGCTGATCATTACCGTATCGATCAAGTACTGCATATTCGTCATGCGGGCAGACAACCACGGCGAGGGCGGCATCCTGGCGCTGATGGCACTGGTGACCGGCCGAGCGGGGCGAGCAGCGGGGTTTTTGGTGGTGGCGGGGCTGTTTGGGGCGGCGCTGCTTTATGGCGACGGCATCATCACCCCGGCGATTTCCGTGCTGAGTGCCCTGGAGGGCATCAACGTCGTCACCGACACATTCAAGCCCTACGTGCTGCCGGCCGCCCTGGTCGTGCTGCTGCTGTTGTTCGGGGCGCAAATGCGCGGCACCGCCAGTATCGGCAAAGTCTTCGGCCCGGTGATGCTGCTGTGGTTCACGGTGATCGCGATCCTTGGGTTGTCGGGCGTGTTGCGCCGGCCGGAGGTGGTGTTCGCGGTCGATCCGTGGCACGCGGTGCGATTTGTGGCTGCCCACGGCCTGCAGACCTTTGTGGTGCTGGGCGGCGTATTCCTGGCTTTGACCGGCGGCGAGGCATTGTATGCCGACATGGGTCATTTCGGCCGCCGGCCGATCCGGTCGTCATGGTACGCAGTCGTACTGCCGGCGCTGTTGCTTTGCTACGCCGGACAGACGGCGCTGCTGCTGGAAGATCCTGGGTTGCAGGGCAATCCGTTCTTCCACCTCGCGCCACAGTGGGCCGTGGTGCCGCTGGTGATTCTGGCGACGCTCGCAACCATCATCGCCAGCCAGGCGATCATCACCGGCGCGTTCTCCCTGACCCGGCAGGCCATGCAGCTTGGCTGGTTCCCCGGCCTCAACATCCGTCAGACCTCCGACCGGGAATACGGCCAGATCTACGTGCCGGTGGTGAACTGGACAATGATGGTCTGCACGCTGTTTCTGACCTTCAGTTTTGGCAGCTCCGACGCGCTGGCGGGCGCTTACGGCACCGCGGTCTCGACCACGATGCTGCTGACCACGGCGTTGCTGTTCAACGCCATGCGTGACGTCTGGCGCTGGCCCACGGTGACGGCCTTGCTGGTCAGCGGCGTATTCCTGTTGATCGATCTATCGTTCTTCGGCGCCAACCTGCTGAAGATCCGCGAGGGCGGCTGGATCCCGCTGCTGATTGGCCTGCTGATCTTCACCGTGATGACCACCTGGCGGCGAGGGATTGACGCCATCCACCGGACGCAGGCGCAGAAGCCGGAAACCATCGACGAGTTCATGGCTCAACTGAAGAACGGGACGGTGGCCCGTGTGCCCGGCACGGCGGTGTTCTTTTCCCGCAGCGAAGCCGCGGTCCCGCCCGTCCTGGTCCGTCATGTCGCGCAGATGAAGGCCCTGCAGGAAACGGTGATCAGCCTGACCGTGCGGTTCGAGGAACGTCCCCGCGTGCCGTTAGAGGAGCGCGCGGAGGTCGAAAAGGTTTTTGAAGGCTTCTGGCACGTCACCATCCGCTTCGGCTTCGTCGAGAAGCCGAATGTCATCACCGCCCTGGCCTGCGCCAAGGACAGAGGCTGCCCGGTCAATCTGGACGACGCGGTCTACTTTGCCTCCCACGACGATGTGGTTCGCAGCAGCAATCCACCCCGGCTGCCAGCGTGGCGCCGCATGCTGTTCGCCGTGATGTACCGCAACGCCGTCCGCACCCCCGACCGCTTCGAACTGCCGCCCGACTCATTCCTGGAGGTCGGTCGACAGATCGCGTTGTAAAAGCGAACCACGGATCGGCTTATGGGAAGGAAACCAGGCATGACTGACCAAGTAAGCAAGCTGGCGGGCAAGATCGCCCAGCAGGAGATGCTGGTGAACGTGCCACGGCTGGTGACGGCCTATTTCACCGGCAAGCCCGACACCGGCAGTGCGTCGCAACGTGTAGCCTTTGGCACTTCGGGCCACCGCGGGTCGGCCTTCGACAACGCCTTCAACGAGGCGCACATCCTGGCGATCAGCCAGGCGATCTGCCACCACCGTAAGAGAAGCAGCATCACCGGCCCGCTGTTCATCGGCATCGACACACACGCGCTGTCCGAACCCGCGCTGGCCAGCGCGCTGGAGGTGTTCGCGGCGAATGAGGTGGACGTGATGGTGGACGAGCACGGCGGGTTCACGCCGACGCCGGTCATTTCGCACGCCATTCTGACCTACAACCGGAACCGCCAAAGCGGCCTCGCCGACGGGGTCGTTATCACGCCGTCGCATAACCCGCCGGCAGACGGCGGGTTCAAATACAACCCGCCGAACGGCGGACCGGCCGATACAGATATCACGTCATGGATCGAGAGCACCGCGAACCAGTTGCTGGCAGCGGATCTGCTTGGCGTGCGGCGGATCCCGTACAGTGAAGCGCGCAAATCGCCGCACATTCACCGCCATGACTATATCGGACCGTACGTTTCCGATCTGGGAAACGTCATCGATATGCAGGCGATCCGAGCGTCGGGCGTCAAACTGGGGATCGATCCGTTGGGCGGCGCGAGTGCGGCTTACTGGCAGCCGGCCATCGATCGTTACGGTATCGCCGCAACGATTGTCAGCGATACGATCGACCCAACGTTTCGTTTCATGACCGTAGACTGGGACGGCAAGATCCGCATGGACTGCTCCTCGGCTTATGCGATGGCTCGGCTGATCGCCATGCGGGACGTGTTCGATGTCGCTTTCGCCAACGACACCGACGCCGACCGGCACGGCATCGTGACCAAATCAAGCGGGTTGATGAATCCCAACCACTATCTGGCGGCAGCCATCGCCTATCTGTTTGCCAATCGTCCCGACTGGAAGGCCGCGCGTGCGGTCGGCAAGACCATTGTCAGCAGCAGCATCATCGACCGCGTGGCCGCCAAGCTGGGTTGCAAGCTTGTCGAGGTGCCGGTTGGGTTCAAATGGTTCGTCGGCGGGCTGATCGACGGCCGCCTCGGCTTCGCCGGCGAGGAAAGCGCCGGCGCTTCATTCCTTCGGCGTGACGGGTCGGTCTGGAGCACCGACAAGGACGGTTTGATCCCAGGGCTGCTGGCCGCCGAAATGACCGCGCGCACCGGCCGGGACCCCGGCGAAGCATTTTCCGCGCTGACGCGGGAACTCGGGGTTCCGTTCTATGAGCGGATCGACGCGCCGGCCACGAGCGAGCAGAAGGCGCTGCTGAAGGGGATGTCGGCGGAGCAATTCGGCATGCCTGATCTGGGCGGTGAGGCGATACGCGCCAAGCTGACGGCCGCACCGGGCAACAATGCCGCCTTCGGCGGCATCAAAGTCGTCGCCGACAACGGCTGGTTCGCCGCCAGGCCGTCCGGCACCGAAGACGTCTACAAGATCTACGCCGAAAGTTTCATCAGCAACGGCCACCTGCGCCAGATCCAGCGCGAGGCGCGGGAGGCGATCGCGCAGGTGTTCAAGCGGCTTAAGCCGGACTGACGAGATCAGGCCTTGCGCTGATAGCGGTTCAGACGCAGCAAAAGCATGTCGCGGAAATGCGGCCGCATCCGTTCGGTCCATGGCGTGTTCGCCGCCTTCGCCCAGGCATCGGAGCGCGAGACGGTCCCATCGCGCAGATGATACAGCGCCAGGTAGCGCCGTTCTGATCCGGTGTCGGTGGCCCGATAGCGGCGCGCGGCGAGCACGCCGGCGACGGCCCCAAGCTGAGGCAGGTGTTCGGCGTTGTACCACTCATTGAACTCGGGATCGGTGGCCGGGTCGATGTTCATCGACGCGACCAGCAGCGCGCCGGCGCCGGGCGCCGCCGTCAGGTCACCGGGCAGAAGCTGCTCGCCGACATAGCGCATGATGCGGCGGCACATGCCGGTGACGCGCGTGGTCCAGACCGACTGGTTGGCGCCGGCGATCGCCTGATAGGCCGGTGTTGCCAGGACGCCGGGGTTTTCCAGGTCGTAGGTGGCGACATGGATGGTGGGGTTGTCCTCGGCGATCCAGCGTTCCGCGTTCAGGAAGCCGGGGACGCGCAGACGTTCCGGGATGTGTTCCTGATCGTACCAATCGTGGAATTCGTCCGCGTGGGCACCGGAGAAATCGAATGCCGCGAACAGCAGACCCTTGGCCATGTCCTGTTTCCTTTCCCGCCGGATTGTGGTTGCCGCCAGTTTGCACGAAAGCGCTGGCGTTGCCAGTGCGCCGGCTTTGCGGCATGGAAGCTGACCTAATTTGGAGCGTTGCATATGCCCTTTCTGACCGAACCGGAGCCGGAGCGCGGCGCAAGTCTGCCGGTGGTGCCTGGCGTCAGCCGGATTGTCGCCAACAATCCCGGCCCAATGACGTATTACGGAACCAACACCTACCTTATCGACACGCCGGAGGGGCTGGCGGTGCTGGACCCTGGTCCCGAGGGACATCCGGAGCATGTCGAGGCGATCCTTCGCCACACCGGCGGTCAGATCGCGTTCATCCTGGTCAGCCACACGCACCACGACCATGTCGGCGCCGTGCCTGCCTTGCAGGCGGCAACCGGCGCGCCGACGGTCGGGTTCCGGGTCAGCGCGGTCGAAACGTTCGATGCGGACACCAAGCTGGACCACGAGGGCCGGGTCGCCGGCCTGCAGGCGTTGCACACGCCAGGTCATGCGTCGGATCATCTGTGCTTCGCGCTGACGGGCGCGAACGGCGACAGGGTGCTGTTCAGCGCCGATCACGTGATGTCGTGGTCCACCAGCATCGTCAGTCCGCCGGGCGGCGATATGGCCGATTATTTCGCCAGTTTGAAGTTGTTGCTCGCGCGCGACGACGATGTTTACCTGCCCGGGCATGGGCCGCCGTTGCGGAAGCCCAGGGCATTGGTGCGGGAGATGTTGGCACACCGCGTGATGCGGGAGCAAGCGATCGCCAGGAAGCTGACGCACGGGGCATTCGATACCTACACGATTATGGACACGCTGTATTCACAGATCAATCCACGCCTGCGCAAGGCGGCGGAGCGGAACGTGCTGGCGCATCTGCTGAAGCTGGAAGCTGAGGGGAAGGTGTTGCGGGAGGGGGAACTTTGGCGGGGGGCTTAGGGCCGCATTGCCTGACGATCGTGCTCATTCAGGCTGGGGTTTGATGTAGGGCGTGGTTGCCGCCAAGACCAGCGCTAAGAGGTTTGGGCGGTCAATCCGGATTCACAAAAACCACCGTTTATGAGATTGCGTAGTCGAGGATTTAGTTCGATATAAAACTCCAGTCTGATTGGCGGTTTCAGGTGAGCGCCAACGACCACCGTGTCCACGGTTTGGCCGACTCAAAATGAACACCCCGCACTCGCGCTCGCTGCCACTCGCGATGGCGTCGACCCGTGTGGTCCGATCCGCCGACCAACACGCGGCACACGAACGAAACAGTAATAAATGTCGCCGGGTTGCTATACGTCCGACATGGGGGACCAAATTCGCGCGACAGCCTCCAATACATCAAGCCATCCATCAAGGAACAGTTCTCGCACCGGCTCTCTACTAAACCTTGAAACATATCCTAAAATCAAGTCATCCGCTATTTGTTCAATCTGACCAGGAACAGTCGCACCATGGGCCAAGCGGAGGTAAAGAAGCCTATTTCCCCATGTTGAGACATGGCACTTTTTATTTCTCTGACGCCGTCTA
>DASYBP010000009.1:0-43984 GCA_036500715.1 Rhodopila sp. | reverse complement strand
CAGTCGCTGGCGCGTCTCGATCCGGTCGACCCACGGCTGAGCGTGGAGGCCGAGGCTCAGGCGGTACGTGCGGCCGAGGCCGAAGCCGTCAACGCCCGCGCGGACTTTGGCCGATACCAAAGAATCGGCAGCAACTCCCCGGCATGGCTGCCGTCTGAATTCGACAGGCGCCACGCCGCACTGGACGGCGCCGAGGCCAGATTGGCGCAGGCGCAACGCCAATTTGCGCTGGCGCGGGATCAACTGGACTACACGACGCTGACCGCGAACGCGCCTGGCGTGATCACCGACCTGAAGCTGGAGGTCGGACAGGTGGTCGCCGCCGGCCAGACCGCGATCACGCTCGCGCAAACCGCCGAGACCGAAATCGTCGTCGACGTTCCCGAGAACCGTTTGCCGGATATCCGCTCCGCGCGAACGGTCGACATTCGGCTGTGGTCACAGCCGGACACCCCGCTGACTGGCCAGGTGCGGGAGATCGGCGCCCTTGCCGATCCGGTCAGCCGGACGTTTGCCGTGAAGGTCAAGGTGCTGGGCGCGCCATCAGGAGTGCTTGGCCTGGGCATGACGGCGTCCGTACGGTTTGGCCAGGACAGCGATGCGATGGTGGCCCACCTCCCCGCCTCCGCCGTCGCCTCGGTCGAGGGTGCACCTTCGGTGTGGGTGCTCGATCCGGCAGCCCATCGGGCGGTCGCGCATCGGGTGCAGGTGTCCGGCTGGCTGGGTGACGGTGACGTCGCCATCAATGGCGGCGTTGCCGCCGGTGCTCAGGTGGTGACGGCTGGCGCGGCGCAATTGGACAGCGTGACCCCGGTGGTCGCCTGGACCGGAGCAATCCGATGAACTTGTCGGCCTGGGCCCTGCGACACCGCGCGCTCACGCTCTACCTCATCCTGGCGGTCGCGGCGGCCGGAGTGTGGGCCTATCTCTCGCTCGGCCGTGCCGAAGATCCGCCGTTCACCATCAAGCAGATGATCGCGCAAGTGGACTGGCCAGGCGCCTCGGCACAACAGATGCAGCAGTCGGTCGTCGATCGGATCGAGCGGAAGCTGGAAGAGGTTCCGTCGCTGGATTATGTCGAAAGTAACGTTCAACCGGGCCACGCGATCCTGACCGTCTCTTTGCGTGATGACACCGCGCCGGGCGAGGTGCCCGGACTTTGGTATCAGGTCCGAAAGAAGGTCGGGGACATCGTACCGACCCTGCCGCAAGGTGTGCAGGGTCCTTACTTTGACGACGAGTTCGGCGACGTCTTCGGGATCATCTACGCCTTTGCCGGGGAGGGTTTTACTTTGCCGGCCTTGCGCCACGTCATAGAGGACGTGCGCGAAGATCTGCTGTCGGTACCGGGGATTGGCAAGATCGCCGTGGTCGGCGATCAGGAAGAGCGTCTGTACATCGATTTCTCCTACCGCAAATTGTCCGAGCTTGGGCTGTCCGTGCCGGATGTGATGGCAGTGGTGACCAGCGAGAACGCGATGGCCGCTGGCGGCTTTGTCGATACAGCGCATGACCGCGTCTATGTCCGGCCCGGCAACTCCGTGGATGGGGAGGCAGCGCTCCGAGCGATCCCGATTTCGGCGGGTGGTCATCGAGTGAAATTGGGCGACATCGCAACAATCAGCCGTGGCACGGTCGATCCACCCGCGGCAACCATGCGGGTGAACGGCAAGCCCGCCCTCGGCCTGACGATCTCCATGGCGCAAGGCGGTAATATTCTTGAGCTTGGGCGGCGGGTCGCGGCACGGATGCAGGCCCTTGCGCCAACATTGCCACTGGGCGTGACGGCGATCCGGCTGAATGACCAGTCGCAAGTCGTGGCGAAGGATGTCTCCGAGTTCCAGGAAAGCTTTCTGGAGGCGCTGGCCATCGTGCTGGTCGTCAGTTTCCTGTCGTTGGGCTGGCGCACCGGATTGGTCGTGGCGATCAGCGTGCCGCTGGTCCTGGCCGGAACGCTGGTCGGCATGAAGCTGCTGGGCATCGATCTGCAGCGGATCTCCCTGGGCGCCATGATCATTGCGCTCGGGCTGCTGGTCGACGACGCGATTATTGCCATCGAAACGATGATGGTGAAGCTCGAGCAAGGCTGGGACCGGATGCGCGCCGGTAGTTTCGCCTATACCTCCACCGCGTTTCCAATGCTGACCGGAACCTTGGTGACGGCTGCGGGCTATTTGCCGATTGGACTCGCCCAATCCTCCACCGGCGAATACACCCGCGACATCTTCCGCGTGGTAGGGCTGGCTCTGGTGCTGTCCTGGTTCGTTGCGGTGCTGTTCGTTCCCTATCTGGGCGCGGTGCTGCTGCCGGAGCCGCGGCGCAAGGCAGATCATGCCGAAGATGCGGTCTACAACAGCAGGTTTTATCGCGCGATCCGCCGGATGGTTGGCTGGTGTGTCGCGGCACGATGGTGGGTGATCGGCGGAACAGTCGCCGCCTTTGCCGTCTCCCTGGTCGGCTTCACCAAGGTGCCGCAACAGTTCTTTCCCTCGTCTGATCGGCTTGAGGTGCTGGTCGATCTGCGGCTGCCCGAGGGCGGATCGTTTGCCGCGACCGCAGCCTCGGTCGCGCAGCTAGAGGATATTCTACGTGGTCAGAAAGGCATACGATCATGGGTCGCTTATACTGGTATTGGGACGCCTCGGTTTTTCCTAGCCTTTTCCCCACAGTTGCAGACGCCGAATTTCGCTCAGTTCGTCATCAATACGGACAGCGTGCCGGCGCGGGAAGCCTTGCTGAGTCAGCTAAAGAAGGCCCTCGAGGCAGGCGACTTCGCCGATGTGCGGATGCGGCCGTCGCGGTTGGAGCTTGGGCCACCGGTTGGCTATCCGGTCCAGTTCAGGGTCACAGGTCCTGATCCAACGGAGCTTCGCCGGATTGCCGGCCAGGTCAGCCAAGTGCTGCGGGAGAATGACCATATCGGCAATGTCAGTGACAATTGGGGCAATCTTGGCAAGTCGGTGCGGATCGATATCGATCAGGATAAGGCGAGGCTGCTGGGGCTTTCGAGTCAGGACGTTTCGCAGACCATGCAAACATTGCTGCAGGGCGTAACGGTCACGCAGTACCGAGAGAACCTGGACCTTATTCCCGTGGTGATGCGTGCCATCGAGACGGAGCGGCGCGATCTGGGCGATCTGGCCAGCGTTACGATCCGCGGCGCCAACGGGCATATCGTGCCGTTGTCGCAAGTGGCGACGGTTCGCCCCGCGATGGAGGAAGCCTTCTTCAATCGCCGAGGCCGTATCCCGGCGCTGACTGTGCGGGGGGATATCATCGACGGCGCGCAGGCGCCGGACGTGACCAACGCGATCGTGCCGCGGCTGGCCTCGATCAAGGCCACCCTGCCCCCCGGCTATGCCATCGAGACCGCCGGCGCGTCGGAGGAAGCAGCAAAGGGCCAGGCGTCGGTCAACGCGGTGATGCCGCTGATGGTGCTGGTCATGCTGTCGCTACTGATGGCACAAATGCAAAGCTTCAGCCGGATGGCGATGGTAATCTTGACGGCGCCGCTGGGTCTGATTGGGGTAAGCGCGGCGCTGCTGGTCACCGGTGCACCATTCGGATTCGTGGCAATGCTGGGGTTCATTGCCCTGGCTGGGATCATCATGCGTAATTCCATCATTCTGGTGGACCAGATCGAGCAGGATCGGGCGCGGGGATCTGACGCGGCGACGGCGATCGCCGATGCGGTGGTGCGGCGGACCCGGCCGATCCTGCTGACGGCGGCCGCGGCGATCCTGGCGCTGGTGCCGCTGGCGTTCTCGGTGTTCTGGGGGCCGATGGCGATCGCCATCATGGGCGGACTGGTCAGCGCGACCGTGCTGACCCTGTTCTTCGTTCCGGCGCTTTATGTCGCATGGACCCGGGTGCCCGCCTGGTCGGCCGCTGAGAGATTGCCTCTGGGATGGAAAGAGGAGACGATCAGCGGATAGCGTTATCGGGAGACCAGATATGGCGCGCAACATCGCCGTCGGCATCGGGATCATGGAATACCCGTTCGAAACATCCGATGGCTTCTGGCGCTGGGTCGATCTGTGCGAGCAAGGCGGGCTGGACTCGATCTGGCAGACCGATCGGATTGTCAGCGGCACACCGATCCTGGAGTGCATGACAACCCTCGCGGCGATCGCCGGACGGACGCGGCGGCTCAAGTTCGGCGTCAATGTTGTTTCGGTGGCGCTGCGGGAGCCGGTGTTGCTGGCCAAGCAATGTGCGACGATCGACGTGCTGTCGGCCGGGCGGTTGCTGCCGGGGTTCGGGATCGGCAGTCCGCGCGGGGCGGAGTGGACTGCGATGCACATCGACACGACGACGCGTGGGCGGAAGACCGATGAGGCGCTGGAGATCATCAGTCGGCTCTGGACCGGGGAGAGTCTGGATTTTGATGGCCGGCATTTCAAATTGACCAAAGTGTCGATCGCGCCATTGCCGGTGCAGCCGGATCTGCCGATGTGGATCGGCGGGTCGTCGGAGGCCGCGATCAAGCGGACAGCCAGAATTGGGACCGGCTGGCAGGCGGGGGCGGAGACACCGGACGTCGTGGGCTCGGTCATTGCCGGGATCAAGGCGGGCCTGCTGGACACTGGCCGAACGATCGAGGAAGACCACTATGGTGCCGCGTTCGCCTACCGGTTCGGTGGCCCGGACGATCCTGGGGTGGCGAAGGTGATGGAGCACTATCGGGTGCGCACCGGGCGCGACCCCCGCGACATGTTCGCCATCGGCGATGCGGAGACGATCCTGCAGCGATTGAGCGAGTATGTCGCCGTCGGCGCCTCGAAATTTATCCTGCGGCCGGTTGCGGACGGCGATGCCGATATGCTGTCGCAGACGCGACGGCTGGTAGAGGAGGTGCTGCCGCTGGTTGCGGCACGCTGGCCGAAGCAGAGGAAGGCGGCGGCATGAAGCACGCCGGCGCCGACGCGTTGGCTGGCCTGAGCGAACTGCTTGATCAGATCAGATCGCGGCAGGGGCTCAAGGAGAAGAAGCCGGGTATCTTCTACCGGCGATCCAAATCGTTTCTGCACTTTCATGAGGACAGAGCCGGGCTATTCGCGGACCTTGGTGCCGGGGGCGATTTCGATCGTTACCCAGTGAACACGCAGCAGGAATGGACGATGCTGCTGTCGGCAATCGACCGAGCCATCGCGGGTTGAGGCGTGGCGCGGCAACTTGACGCCGCGTCATGTTCTGTCGCGGTTGGGCCGGTGGACCAGAGGAACGAGCGGTCGCTGCCAAGCAGGAGGTCGACGCGCCGCCCGCCCACGACGGCTAGGCGCCCTACCCTGCTTCGCCGGCGCCCGTTACGCCGAACGGCGATTCACGCCACCTTGCGGAACTTCCGCAGCGACCGGAGATTCTCCGGCATCGGCTCTTTCGGAAACCGCTGCGGCCATTGCGTCCACGACACTTCGCCAACATAGACGTCACCACGGCTGTCCACACACAGGCCGTGTGGCGCCAGGAACTGATCGATCCCAAGTCCGGCGCGCAGACCGCCGAGCCGGGAGAGGCGCTTGCCGGTGTGGTCCACGATGGTGACTCGGGGACCCAGGTTGGGGACGTCCCGGTTGACCGGCTCCACCGGTCCCAGTTCTCCGATGTAGCAGATCGGACATTTCCCATTCGGCATGAACAGGCCGCACGGCCGGTGTAGATTGTTCCATTGGGTCTCATATTTGCCGTTGCCGTCGAACACCTGGACGCGGTGGTTCTCGCGGTCGGCGACATAAACCCAGCCGTCGGCGTCGCAGGTAATGTTGTGCGGGATGTTGAACTCGCCGGGGTCAGTGCCGGGGCCGCCCCACGACAACAGCAGTCGGCCGTCCGGTGCGTATTTGTGGATGCGCGCGTTGCCATAGCCGTCAGAGACATAGATGTCGCCGTTCGGTGCCATCGCGGTGTGGGTGCAGCGATGGAACGGTTCGCCGCTCATGTACGGGGTCGGTTTGCCGGAGGTGCCGAGGGTGAGCAGCACTTTGCCATCAAGGGTGCACTGGCGGACGGTATGGTCGCCATCGTCGGTGAGCCAGAGGGTCTCGTCGGGAGCGACATAAACCCCGTGCGCGCGGGGGAACAGGCCCTCCCCCCAGGAACGGAGGAAATTGCCGTCACGGTCAAACACGATGATCGGATGCTCCCCGCGGTTGAAGACGTAGACATTGTCCTTTCTGTCCACGCCGATACCGCCGATTTCCTTGAACGACCAGCCGGGCGGGAGCTTTGTCCAGTCCTCGATTGGTTCGTACTGATATTCGCCGCTGCCCAAGGTGATCATGTCCGTTCCCCTTCTCGTTCGGTTTAGTACCAGCAGCCCAAAGGGCTGCTGGTATGCGCGCAGGGTTGGCGTGGCGGCTGCGCGCGAAATCAATGAGATACCAGCCGCCCGCCGGTCGACCCGAGAGTCGATTTTACGGGCGGCTGGTATAAGGGAAGCTTGTCACGGGATGCGCGACAGGGCCAGAGTGCAGGCTGTTCAGCACGCGTAGGCCTGACCCGATGTCCAACGAATCCAATGCACTCGCCCAGATCCGTCGCCAGATCATGTGGAACCGCCTGATCGCCGTAGTCGAGGAACAGGCGCAGATTATGATCCGGACAGCGTTCTCCACCACGGTGCGCGAGGCCGGAGATCTCTCGGCCGGGATTTTCGACCTGAACGGACGAATGATGGCCCAGGCAGTAACGGGGACGCCGGGGCATGTGAACTCGATGGCGGAGAGCGTCGGGCATTTCCTGAAGAAATTCCCGGCGGCGACGATGCGGCCAGGCGACCACTACATCACCAATGATCCCTGGCTGGGAACCGGCCACCTGCACGACCTGACCGTAGTGACACCGACATTTCATCATGGAACGATCGTCGGCCTGTTCGCCAACACCGCCCATGTCATCGACATCGGCGGCCTCGGCATGGGCCCGGAAGGACGGTCGGTTTTCGAAGAAGGCATGTACATTCCGATTATCAAATGTTTCGAGCAAGGTGTTCCGAACCAGACGTTCTTCGAGTTTATGCGGGCCGGATCGCGGCTGCCGGTCGAGCTGGAGGGCGATATCTACTCGTTGTGTGCCTGCAATGACGCCGGTGCCAGGCGGCTGATCGAAATGATGGATGAATTCGAGATGACCAGCCTCGACCCCCTGGCGGCTTTCATCTTCGAGAGTTCGCACCGTGCCACGCTCGCCGAGGTCGCGGATATTCCACAGGGGGTCTATGCCGCCGAGATCTACTCCGACGGGTACGAGGAACCGGTACGCCTGGCGGCCTCGATGGCGGTCCTGGAGGACGGGATCGAGGTGGATTTTGCCGGAACGTCCGGACTGTCATCGCGTGGAATCAACGTCCCGCCAGCGTATTGTCGGGCTTATTCGTGCTTCGGCATCAAATGCGTCGTGGCGCCGGACATTCCGAACAACTGGGCCTCGCTGGCGCCGTTTCGGATGAAAATACCTGAAGCCTGCATTCTGAATGCGCCGCGGCCCTATCCTGTTTCCGTCCGCCATGTCATCGGGCACCTGCTGCCTGACCTGATGATGGGGTGCCTGCATCAGGCTGTGCCTGGTCGCGTCACCGCCGAGGGGGCATCGGCGCTATGGAATCCGCCGTTGCGCGGCGGCGGCGCGATCTCAGGCCCGTCGCGCGGCAACAAGCCGGTGATCGCGGATTTCGAGATCATCACGTTCAACTCCGGGGGCACGGGTGCGCGACCGACACGGGACGGACTGAACGCGACAGCCTTTCCCTCCGGCGTGCGCACGATGCCAGTGGAAGCGACTGAAAACGTTGCGCCGGTGATCCTCTGGCGGAAGGAATTAAGGCCCGATTCAGGCGGCGCGGGACGCACCCGCGGTGGCGTCGGGCAAGTGATGGAGATCGGGACGAAAGGCGATCTCGAATTTGCGGTGAACGCCAGCTTCGACCGGATTGCCAATGCGCCCAAGGGCCGGGATGGCGGGTTGAACGGTGCACCCGGCCGGATTGCCCAAAAGAGCGGAGGGTTGCTTCGCACCAAGGGCTTGCAGATCATTCCAGATCACGACAGGCTGGTTCTGGAGTTGCCGGGTGGCGCGGGAATGGGCGATCCCGCTGCTCGCGATCCGCGCCTGGTCGCCCGGGACGTGCAGGATGGTCTGGTTTCGGCAGCAAATGCGCGTGAACAGTACCGGGTCGCCCTAACAGATGGCTTTATGGTGGACGAAGCGGAAACCACACGCCTACGGTTGCAGAAATAGCAGCGATATGCACTAAGCTGCCTGCTTAAGGGCCATTCGCGAAAGGGCGTTCGGGGAGATTTATATGGACGCAGCGGTCGAGAAATCCGCGATGCGGAAGGTGTACGTGCGCCTTTTGCCGATCGCGCTTTTTACCTATTTCTTATGCTATATCGACAGAATCAATGTGGGCTTCGCTGCGCTGACCATGCGCGGTGATCTTGGTCTGTCCGCAAGCCAGTTTGGCTTTGCAGTCGGAACGTTTTACTGGGGCTATTGTATCTTCGAGGTCCCCAGCAACATCATCCTGGAGAAAGTGGGCGCGCGGCTTTGGATTGCGCGGATCATGATCACCTGGGGGTTGCTTTCGGCTGCGACCGCGCTCGCAACCGGGGTACAAAGTTTAGTCGTTATTCGCTTCTTACTGGGACTCGCCGAAGCCGGGTTCTTCCCCGGCCTGGTTCTATACTTCACCTACTGGTTTCCGCACTACCATCATGCTCGGATCATCTCGGGATTTCTGATCGGACTGCCGGTCGCTGTTGCCGCGGGCGCACCGCTGTCTACCGCGATGCTTAGTCTGAACGGCTGGTTTGGCCTGCACGGCTGGCAGCACATGTACATTCTGGAGGGCATCCCGACCGTGTTGATCGGGATCGTCGTGCTGTTCGTTTTCACCGACAAGCCCGAACAGGCGACCTTCCTGACCCGCGAGGAGAAGGCATGGCTGGCAGGACAGTTGGCGGCTGAACGCAAAGCTAAGGAAGCGATTCGGAAAATCAGCCTGTGGCAGTCGTTTTTCGACCCGAAGGTCATGCTGCTGTCGCTGAACTATCTGGGAATTGGCACGGCCAGCCTGGGGATGCTGATGTTCATCCCGCAGATCATCAAATCGCTGGGCGTCACCAGCAACATGACGGTCGGTTGGCTGACCATGGTGCCTTATCTTTGCGCCGCCGTGTCGCTGGTCGTCTGGGGCCGTATCTCGGACCGGATGAACGAGCGGCGGTGGAACCTGTTCTGGGCCTGTGTGTTGTCGACGGTCGGTCTGTTGCTGGCAGGCCTGACGATGGGCAGCGGTTGGGCGCTGGTCGGAATGACCATCGCCGCGTGCGGGTTCTATGGCTCGAAAGGTCCGTTCTGGGCAATGCCGCCGATGTTTCTGACCGGACCGGCGGCGGCGGCGGCAATCGCCTGGATCAACTCGATCGGCAACCTGGGTGGGTTCTTCGGTCCCTGGTACGTGGGGATCATGCGGGACGCGACCGGCAGTTACGCTGGCGGTCTGTATGGACTAGCGTTGCTGGGGTTTATCTCGGCGGCCGTCTGCGCCTTCTTCCTCGACATCCAGACGGCCGCTGAACCGGTGGCCGAGCCCCTGCGATCTCAGGCGGTCTGATCACTTTTCAACGGCTGGACACAGACAGACGGAACAAGCTCATGGCCCTGCGCTACGATCTTATTATCCGCGACGCCACTTTGTTCGATGGACTGGGAACGCCGCGCCATCAGGCTGATGTGGGCGTCGAGGGCGACCGGATCACCGCGATCGGCGATCTGGACGCGCATGAGGCGGACCGAGATATCGATGCCGATGGGCTGGCGCTGGCGCCAGGATTTATCGACGCGCATACGCATGACGACCGAGCGGTGCTGTGTGGGCCGGCGTGCATGCTGTGCAAGATGTCGCAGGGGATCACGACAGTTGTCGTCGGTAATTGCGGGGTTTCCTTGTCGCCAGTACGGATGTCGTCTCGACCGGTGCCGCCGCTGGATCTGCTGGGCGACGAAGGCTGGTTCACGTTCGATAGCTTCGCCGCCTACGCCGAGCGTCTGGCACACGATCCGTCACCCGTGAATACGTACGCCCTGATCGGTCACATGTCGCTGCGGGTGGAAGCGATGAATGGCGACACCCAGCGCGCCGCTACCGACCGGGAGGCGGCGCACATGCAGTCTCGGTTGAAAGAGGCACTGGCCCAGGGCGCATCCGGCTTCTCCACGGGACTCTACTATCCGCCAAACATGATGGCGCCCACCGACGAGGTGATCGCAGTCGCCGAAGCGCTGCGTGCCGCTGGTGGGATCTATGTCACCCATATGCGGGACGAGGCCGACGACGTGCTGCTGTCGATCGAGGAAACCTTGAAGATCGGCCGCGACGTGGCGGTGCCGGTGGTGATCAGCCACCACAAATGTACCATGCCGGAGAATTTCGGCCGCAGCGTGGAGACCCTGCCGCTGATCGAACAGGGCGCCGCCGCGCAGAAGGTGGATTTCGATGTGTATCCCTATGCGGCGGGATCCACCGTGCTGATGCCGCGCCGGCTGCGCGCCGATGTGCCTGTGCAGATCACCTGGTCGGTGCCGCACCCGGAGGTCGCCGGCCGGATGCTGGCCGACGTCGCGACGGAGTGGCAGATCGAGCCGAAAGCGGCAGCTGAACGGTTGCTGCCGGCGGGCGCGATCTACTTCCAGATGGACGAACCCGACGTGCAACGGATCCTCCGGCATCGGTTGGCGATGATCGGCAGCGACGGGTTGCCGCATGATGCCTATCCGCATCCCAGGCTATGGGGGACGTTTCCGCGGGTGCTTGGGCACTATGCCCGCGACCTCGGGCTGTTCAGCCTCGAGGAGGCAGTACGAAAGATGACCGGACATACGGCCTCGGTGTTCGGCATCATCGATCGCGGTGTCATCCGTGAGGGCGCCTATGCCGATTTAGTGCTGTTCGATGCGGCGACGGTACGGGATGTCGCCACTTATGACGCCCCGACGCGGCCCGCTGATGGCATCCTGGAGACCTGGGTCAACGGCCAGTCCGCCTATGTTCTCGGCGAGGGTGCGACCTCGGCCCGCGCCGGCCGGCTGGTGACCCGAAATCGACCATGATGTCACGCAATTGCAACGCCATTCGCGCGTGACAGGCCTGCTGAAGCCGGGCTAACTGGGGCGGCCGCAACTTTCTCCGGAAAATTCGACTTTCAGCGATATGTCTGCCACGACACAGCACTCGATGGCCGCCGGATGGCGCCTGCCGAACTTTTGGGACGCAGTGGCGTTCCTGTGCGTCATCGGCGCACTGGTCGCGGTTGGTCATGTCGCGCATGGCACTCTGATCCGCATCGATGCGCCAGGCGCGACCGAGGTCACGCTCGATCCGCTCAACCTGCCAGTCTATGCGATCCGCACCACGATGCGGATGTTCGCCGCGTTGATGGCGTCGCTGCTATTCACCTTCACCTACGGCACCGCGGCGGCCAAGAGCCGGCGAGCGGCGCTGGTGCTGGTGCCGCTGCTGGATGTGTTGCAGTCAGTGCCGATCCTTGGCTTCCTGACGTTCACTGTTGTGTTCTTCATGAACCTGTTCCCCGGCCAGGTGCTGGGGCTGGAGCTGGCGGCGATTTTCGCCATCTTTACCAGCCAGGCCTGGAATATGGCGTTCAGCATGTACCAGTCATTGAAGACGGTCCCGGCCGATCTGTACGAGGCCTCGATCAGCTTTCATCTGACGGGGTGGCAGCGGTTCTGGAGGCTGGAGGTGCCGTTTGCCACCCCCGGTCTGGTCTGGAACACAATGATGTCCATGTCGGGCGGCTGGTTCTTTGTGGTGGCGTCGGAGGCCGTGTCGGTCGGCGACAACACCTGGAAGCTGCCCGGGATCGGCTCCTATGTCGCCCTTGCGCTCCAAAAGCAGGACATTCTGGCGGTCGTCTGGGCCATCTTGGCCATGCTTGTGGTGATCCTGCTGTACGACCAGTTGCTGTTCCGCCCGCTGGTGGCGTGGTCGGCGAAGTTCCGGTTCGAGACAACCGCTGGCGCCACCGCTTCCGACCCGTGGGTGCTGCGGCTGGTGCGCCGAATGCGGCTGCTAAAATTCCTTGGCGAGCTGGTCGGCGATACGTTGGCCTTTTTCGGCGGGCTGCCGCTGTCGTTGTCGGGCCGGGCACAAACCCTTACCGCCGAGACGCCGTCTCGCGCGGTGGATGCCGTCTGGATCGCGTTGCTGCTGGCGCTGGTCGGTGTCGCGATTTGGCGCGTTGCCGATTTCGCCTCGAACGCCCTGAGTTGGAGCGACGTGGGGGAGGCTGTCGGGCTGGGGCTGATCACGCTGCTGCGCGTGGTAGTGCTCATGATCCTGGCGAGCCTGATCTGGGTGCCGATCGGCGTCTGGCTGGGCCTGCGGCCGGTCTGGGCGCGGCGGGCACAGCCGATCGCTCAATTCCTGGCGGCATTTCCGGCCAATCTGCTGTTTCCGCCGTTCGTGGTGTTCATCGTCTATTTCCATCTCAGTGCCGATATCTGGCTGACACCGCTGATGGTGCTGGGGACGCAGTGGTACATCCTGTTCAACGTGGTTGCCGGCGCCGCCGCGTTTCCGGGTGATCTGAAGGAAGTGGCCTCCAACTTCAGCATCCGCGGGTGGCTTTGGTGGCGGCGGGTCATCATTCCGGGCATTTTCCCGTACTATGTGACCGGGGCGATCACCGCCTCGGGCGGGTCTTGGAACGCCGCGATCGTGGCGGAAGTGGCGTCCTGGGGCGACACCAAGCTACGAGCGCACGGCCTGGGTGCCTATATCGCGGACGCGACGGAGAAAGGTGACATGGCGCGCGTCGTGCTGGGCGTCGTCGTGATGTCTGCCTTCGTCGTGCTGTTCAACCGCTTGTTGTGGCGGCCGATGTACGCTTATGCGCAGCGACGCCTCACCTTGGGCTGAGGATCATCATCATGGACACCATGGTCACCGAACGGCCCCGCCTGATCGACATCAAGGCCTGCCGCCAAGCCTATCACAAGGACGCCAACGCCGACTTGGTGGTGCTGGATGGCGTTAACCTGACCCTGCACGAAGGCGAGATCGTTGCATTGCTCGGACGTTCCGGCTCCGGAAAGTCAACCCTGCTGCGGATCGTGTCGGGACTGCTGAAGCCGACCGCCGGCGAGGTGACCTGGCGCGGCAAGGCCGTGAATGGCCCGACCGAAGGCGTGGCCATGGTGTTCCAGAGTTTTGCGCTTTTTCCGTGGCTGACGGTGCAGGAAAACGTCGAGCTCGGACTGGAGGCGCGCGGAGTGCCCAGGTCGGAGCGGGAAGAGCGCGCCGAGGCGGCGATTGACATGATTGGACTGGGCGGGTTCGAAAATGCCTATCCGAAAGAGTTGTCCGGCGGCATGCGTCAGCGGGTCGGCCTGGCAAGGGCGCTGGTAGTGCATCCGGACCTGCTGCTGATGGACGAGCCGTTCAGCGCGCTGGACGTGCTGACGGCGGAGACGCTGCGCACCGACCTGATTGACCTTTGGGTGGACGGAAAGCTGCCGGTAAAATCGGTTCTGATGGTGACCCACAACATCGAGGAGGCGGTCCTGATGTGCGACCGCATCCTGGTGTTTCAGTCCAGCCCTGGGCGGGTAGCGAACGAGTTGAAGGTCCCCTTCCCCCACCCGCGCAACCGCCTGGACCTGGAGTTCCGACAGTTGGTGGATGATATTTATGGGATCATGACGCGGCGGGCGCCGGTGGGGGCGAAGGCAGCAGCCGCGATCCCGGTTTCGCCACTGGCGATGCCGCTGCCTCGCGTCGGGACGAACATCATGTCGGGCCTGATGGAGACGCTGGCGAACGAACCCTACAATGGCCGGGCGGATTTGCCGGCGCTCGCGGCGTCCTTGCAATATGAGGTCGACGATCTGCTGCCGCTGGGTGAAATGTTACAGCTGCTTCGTTTCGGCGTACTGGAGGAAGGCGACATCCTGCTGACTGATCTGGGGCGACGGTTTGTCGAGGCCGACACGGATGAGCGCAAACGGATCTTTGCCGCGGCGCTGCGAGAGCATGTGCCGATGGTGAACATGATCCGGGGGGTGTTGGATGAGCGATGGAACCATCGCGCGTCGGCCGTTCGGTTCCGCGACGAACTGGAAGATCACATGTCGCCGGACTACGCGGCGGATACGCTGCGCACCGTTATCGGATGGGGACGCTATGCTGAACTGTTCAGCTATGATGAGGAAGCAGAACAGTTCAGTCTCGAAGATATCGAGTAGCGGCAGCGGCTCCGCTCGCTTCGACTGGCGCGCGGTAAGTTTATTGGACCTTCAGTCGGTGGGTCGTCCAACGAATAGGCCGGTCCGACCGGTGATATTTTTGGAGTTGGTGATATGCGGATACGCGAGATCGGTGCTTTCGTTGCGCTCGCGACAATTCTGGCGCTTCCCGCGTCGGCTCAGGTCACCCAGACGACGCCGGGTAAGCCGACGCCTTCGATGCCGATGGCGGCGAAGCCGGCGCCCGCCACTTTGGCGACGCTGGTCGATATTAATTCGGCCTCGGCTGAGGACCTGGATGCGCTGCCCGGTATCGGCAAGACCCGCGCCTCAGCAATCATCAAGGGCCGGCCCTACAAAGGCAAGGACGACCTGCTCAACCGCAAAATCCTGACACCGAGCGTTTACAACGGTATTAAGGACAAAATCATCGCGAAGCAGGGCTGAACCGCGCGCCACAGAAGGCCCCCCAACTTTCAGTCGCCGTCGGCCTCGGTTTGCCCTGGTTGCGGTGACGGTTTCTGCGGGACATTTTGCCCACCCTGTCGCTTTGCGGCACGCGAGATGCTCCAAACTGTGATGTCCCACGCGTTGTGGATGCCGATCAGCAGCAGCGCCGTCATGATCACGGCGAGTGCGGGCCTTCCCAACGCGACGTCGCACGCCAGCGCGATACCTGTCGCCGTCTCCAGTAGGTAACAAGCAACGGGGAGGAAGGCGTACCAGGTCCGATCCTCCAGATCGATCCGCTTGATCAGGCCATCTCGCACCGTGTCGCGCCAGGTGATCGCGTAATAGCCGAGGCCGAACAATCCGCCGGCCGCGACCAACGAGCCCAGCAGGATCGGTCTGCCGATCGGGGCCAGCAAGAACAGGCAGACGGTCAGGATGCCGCTGAAGTTTACAACGCTGGCGCCGAGAAAGATGCGCAACGGCCCCATGCGGTCGCTGCTGAAGACGCCCGAACTCACGGACGCGGCGACGAACAGCAGTCCGACCAGCGTGCCCGAGGCCGTGCCAAGCAACTCGTAGAAGTTGCGCCAAGACGCGAGTTCGTCGGTCAGCACGGGGCCTATGTCCAGGTATCGCCGGTCCACCCGTTTTCATCATAGTCGGCCATGCACTGGTCGACGAGGGCCTCCATCTTAGCCATATCGCCACCCTTTTCTGCCCCGGTCAGCGTCTGCGCGCGAATGTCTTCCCAGCCACCGGCGTAGTTGCGTTCGTAGAGTTCGTGACGGCCGCCGAATTCCGTTCCGACACATTCCCACAGCAGCTTCATGATTTTGATCCGCTCGCGGTATTCGATGCCGTGCGAGCCACGAACGTATTGACGCATGTAGGGATCGATGTCGGGATTGGCAAAATCCTTCACCGAAGATGGCAGGTAGATCAGACCAGAAGTCACAGTGCGTTCGATGATGTCCTTGATTCGCGGGTAGGCGTCAGGCGCGAACACGCGATACGCCTGGCCGGCTTTCAGATCGGGCAGCACCGCGTCGCCGTTCCACGGGCTGGGGTTGTGCGCCATGGCGTTGGACAGCGACCAGAACAGGTTACGCCATGCGACAACCTCACCCAGCAATACCTGATTGCCGCGGGCCTCGTCGCCACCGGTGCAGCGTAGGGCCTTGGCCAGCAGGCCAGTGATAAAATCCAGTTTGACAGCAAAACGGGTGCAGCCCTGGAACTGGAAGCCGTTGGTGAAGCCCGAACGTGGGTAGAAGCTCAAGACCCTCGCTGGATCGCGGTAAATAAAAACGTCTTCCCAGGGGATGAAGACTTTGTCGAGAACGAAGATCGCATCATTCTCATCGAAACGAGATGATAACGGATAGTCGAACGGGCTGTTACGCCGAGCGGCTTGTTCGTAGGAGGTGCGGCAGAATAGTTTCAGGCCGGGCGCGTCGATCGGAACCAGGAACATGAGCGACATGTCGAGGTCCTCGGTGGCGGTTTTCGAAGACTGGCCCATGAAGTTATAGTGCGTCATCGCCGCCGAGGTCGCGACGACCTTGGCGCCGGAGACGATAATGCCGCCGTCGACTTCCTGCTGGACACAAACGAAAACGTCCTTGCTTTCCTCTGCGGGCTTGTGCCGGTCGAGCGGCGGGTTGACAATCGCATGGTTCATGAAAGGAACGGTTTCCTGGGCTCGCTTGTACCAGGCTCGAGCATTACCCGCATAGGGTCCATAGTATTCCGCGTTGGCCCCCAAGGTATTGGTGTAGGCGGCCTTATAGTCCGGCGTACGGCCCATCCAGCCGTAGGACATCCGCGACCACTCGGCGATGGCGCCCTGGGCGCCGATCAGTTCCTCGCGGGAGCGTTGCACGCGGAAGAATTTGTGAGTGTAGCCGCCCGATCCGGTGTCGGTCGGACTGGTCAGCGTCTCTTGCCACTTTGGATCGTGCAGCGCGTCGTACATCCTGGCGATGGAACGGACAGAGTTTCGGAACGCGGGATGGGTGGTGACGTCGGCGACGCGCTCGCCATCGATATAGACCTCGCGTCCGTCGCGAAGACTCTCAATGTATTCCGCCCCGGTGTATGGGCGGTGCCGGTCGGCGATGACATCTTCCGGACGCATTTGGTCTGTCTCCCTGATCGTGGCCACGATCCTAGCGCGGGTGACAGTGCGGGCGCTATTTCGGTCGGGCTTCGGGGAGAATCTGTCCGGCGCGGCCAGATAAGTCACCAAAGCGATCAATATGGCTGGGGGACCTGGATTCGAACCAAGGATGCCCGGGTCAGAGCCGGGAGTTTTACCGCTAAACTATCCCCCAAGGCAGCGCCGGCGGGCGAAGTAACACGCCCGCCCCGCCCTCGCAACGCCTTCCCCGCCTTGAACTGGACCGCTATTACCCGATCGCGCTTAGTTCCCGGCGTAGTTCGGCCGCCCGGGGGCTTTCCACGGAGCCGAACAGGACATCGTGCGCGGTCACCCGCCGGCCATAAAATTCCGAGTCCATATTTGGTTCGGCGCGAATGATGGACCCGTCCACGGTCAGGCCGCCATACAGGCCGGTTGAAGACGACCACACCACCACATCCGGCAGCGAGGCGCCGCCGATCGCGCCCTCGACGCCTGACCCCAGGGTGACAACGGAAATACCAGCCTGGGCGCCGATCTTGAAGTTATCGCGGAGAACACCGTCCAAGCCTTTCTGGGTCATGATCAGCATGACCATCTCGGCCTGCTCCAACCCGATCTGCAGACCGAAGGAAGCGGCGCCGATGGCATAGAAGCCAGGGGCGCTCCAACTGCGACCCCGTTGCACCATCAGCACACCGTTGCCACCCTCGCCGCCGACGATGAAGCCGCCCTTGACCAGCTTGGGCACGATGAACACCGCCTTCGCCTGCCGCACCAACTGCGCGGCGTTGCCAAACGCCTTGTCGTGCCGCAGATCGGCGAGGACCTTACGCGCCCCATCGACTGTGACCTGCTGGCTGGTTTGTGCCGGCGCCTGCATCGGCGCGGCCAGCGCGGCGACGGCCGTCAGGGCCACACCGCCCAGAAATCCCGCTCTTGTCAACATTCCGTATCCCTCTCGTGCTGTGGCGAAACAAAGGCCTTAACCGCGGACGGCAAATTTCGTTCCGGCGCGGCGAACACCGACACGATTTCAGGCCGCGGTCGCGAGGCGCCGACCGTCGTGCGGATCAGGCGTCGACCGCCACGCCGAGGTCCCCGGGCGACAGCTTCCAGGCCACCAATGCTTCCGCCAACGGCACCGATCCCGGCGGCCGCGGCGTCGCCAGCTCCGTCGTCCCGAACCGCGGCGCAGGTGCCGGCTGGCGCTGGCCACCGACCTCGATGAACGCACCGCGGGCCTGGTTGTGCGGATGCATATGCGCTTCCGCCATCGACAATACGGGGGCGAAACAGGCGTCCGTTCCTTCCAGGATCCGGCACCAATCGTCACGCGTGCGGGTCAAAAACCGCTCGGTCAGCACCTCCTTCCAGCGCGGCCAACCGGCCCTGTCGCGCTGGGCGGGCAAACCGGACGGATCGATCTCGAGACGGCGGAGAAGTTCCTCATGAAACTTCACCTCGATCGGCGCCAACGAAATGTACTGGCCGTCGGCGCATTCGTAGACCTCGTAATAATAGGAGCCGGAATCGAGCTGATTTTCGCCGCGCGCGCCAGGCATGCGACCGCCCGCCATCATGGCGTAGATCGGCGTCATCAGCGACAGGGCGCCGTCGACCATGGCCGCATCAACGACTTGCCCGCTACCGGTCGAGCGGGCGGAAATGATCGCCGCAAGCAACCCCGTCACAAGATAGAGCGCACCGCCGCCGTAATCGCCGACAAGGTTCAAGGGCGGCGTGGGCTTTTGGCCAGCGCGCCCAATGGCGTGCAGCGCCCCGGTCAGCGCGATGTAGTTCAGGTCGTGCCCCGCCGCCTGCGACAACGGCCCCTCCTGACCCCAACCGGTGACCCGCCCATAGGCCAGACGCGGATTCCGCCGCAGGCAGACCTCAGGGCCCAACCCAAGCCGTTCCATCACGCCGGGACGGAAGCCCTCGATCAACGCGTCGGCGCCGTCGATCAGCTTTAGCACCGCGGCGACCGCCGCCGGCTGCTTGAGGTCGAGGTGCACTACCGCTCTGCTACGACGAGTGAACTCATGCTGTTCCGCCATCGGGATGCCGAGATCGGCCCCCGCTGTGCGATCGATCCGCAGCACCGTCGCGCCCATGTCGGCCAGCATCATCGCGGCCATCGGGGCCGGTCCGATACCGGTAAATTCGACGATTTTGACGCCCGCTAAAGGTCCCAAGGGTCCGCCACCTTCCCGATGTTTGTTCTCTCTGGGGATTTAAGGCCGAAGCGAGCCTACGGCGCAACCGGCAGCCGATCGCGCCGCAGCCGGATCAGGTCCTTTGAACGAGTTCAATCTTATAGCCGTCCGGGTCTTCAACGAATGCGATGATCGTCTTGCCAAACTTCACCGGGCCCGGTTCGCGCGTCACTTTTGCCCCAAAGGCCCGTAGCTTCTCGGTGGTCGCCGCGACGTCCGGCACGCCGACCGCAAGATGGCCGAAGGCGGTGCCGAGATCGTATTCCTTCACCCCATAGTTATAGGTCAATTCGATGACGGTGCTGCTTTCCTCGGTGCCATACCCGACAAAAGCCAGCGTATATTTGCCGTCGGGCACGTCGTTGCGTCGGATTTCGTTCATGCCGAAACCCTTGGTGTAGAAATCGATGCTGCGCTGCAGGTCGCCGACGCGCAGCATCGTGTGCAAGTACCGGCTCATGGAAAGTCCCCCTTCAAGGTTTCAGGATCAAGGCCCAAAAGAAACAGCCCCGCCGCGTCCGCCGCGGCCAGGCATGCATCGCGCTCTGCCAGAATGGTGGCCTTTGCCTCGAACGCAACCCCCCTCAGGCCGGCCGCGGCAGTGTAGCGCAGGGTATCGGGGCCGATGGTCGGCAGATCGGCGCGCTTGTCCTGACCCGGTTTCACCAGTTTCACCAACACCCCTCCGATGCCCTCGCGCCGCAACGCGCCGGCGCGCTTCAGCATCGCATCGGTGCCCTCGATTGCCTCCACCGCCAGAACCAGGCCTTGCTGCACCACACAGCCCTGCCCGACATCGGCTGAACCCAGCAACCGCGCGACCTGCACGCCGCGTCTGACGTCGCTCATCGCTTGGGCGTCGGGGCACGTTCGCGTCAGCACGCCGGCGGGTGCCACCGCTTCGCGGATGATTTCGTGGGCGCCCAGCACGCGGAACCCTTCCTCGGTCAACACCCGGATCACCGCGGCAAGCAGACCGTCGTCGCCAGCGAACGCCGCGCGACCGATGCGCGCCAACAACCTGGCACCCTCGGCATCGGGCCGCAGATCGAGCAAGGATGGACGCCGGACCGGGCCGATCATCACCAGGTCGCGACAGCCATGTTCTTTCAACGCAGCGAGGATGCGCGACACCGCGCCCAGCCGGCGCATCTCATGCGGCCAGGGAGCGAGCAGGGCTGGATCCGCGAACCCCTCCAGCCCGACGATGAAAACGCCCCTGCCCGCGGCACGCGCCGCAGCGGCAACCTTGGCCGGAAGCATCCCCCCGCCGGCGATGATGCCAAGCGTGCGTGGCATTTCTGCCTGATTTTTCATTGCGAATCCCGTCGCATCGACTCTTTTCTTGCTACCGGGGTGTATTTTTACGCATACATCTTAGGCTTCTATCTCACGCTCCGGTGAGACAGCCCAAAGAGATTATTCGGCCATGATGGACGACGACTTGCCCGACGCGGCGCGACAGGCAACCGCAGCCAACGTGCTGCAATGTTTGACCATGCTGGCCGAAGAAGCGGCGAATCTCAATCTGCCCCGTACCTTGTTGGCGTTACGCAAGGCGATCCGGGCCTGCCAGGCCGAACAGGCCCGCCCGATGCCGGCGTTGCGTCCACGGCGGCATCTCGTGCTGCACTAGTGTCCGATCGCGGTGACGCGTGAGTCGCGAAGCGATCACGATTTCCGGTTGAATCGGCCACTTCAAACAAGGCGTGACGGATCGCGCTGAGCCGACGCGCAATACGCCCTGCGCTACCTCAGCGGAAATTTTCCTCATGCGCGGTTTGCTGCGCGTGCGAAGGTTGCGCCCGAACGCATGGCGCCATAATTTTGTCCTGAACCAGTGCGGCCGGGATGGCGATATCTCGCCTTCTGGGGCAGTGGGCGTGCTACCGCACTCAAACAAGGACATCGCGCATGAGCGCCAAACGGTCAGTCACGGTTACCCTCGACGGGACGAATAAATCGGCCCGCTTGCCGCTGCTATCTGGCACCCTCGGTCCTGATGTGTTCGATATCCGCAAGCTGTACGGCGATCTGGGCGTTTTCACCTATGACCCGGGATACGGCGTGACGGCGTCGTGCGACAGCAAGATCACCTATATCGACGGCGATCAGGGGATCCTGCTGTACCGCGGCTACCCGATTGAGCAATTGGCAGAGAAGTCCAATTTTCTCGAGGTCTGCTATCTGCTGCTGAACGGCGAGCTGCCAAATGAGACAGAGTCTAAGGATTTCGAATTAGGGGTGATGCGGCACACGATGCTGCATGAGCAGCTTCGGACGTTTTACAACGGCTTCCGCCGTGATGCGCATCCGATGGCGGTGATGTGCGGCGTGGTCGGTGCGTTGTCGGCATTCTATCACGACAGTCTGGATATCCACGACCCGGAAAGTCGTAGGATCAGTGCGTTCCGGCTGATCGCTAAGGTTCCGACGATCGCCGCATGGGCGCACAAATACGCGGTTGGGCAGCCCTTCGTGTATCCGCGCAACGATCTAAATTACGCGGAAAACTTCCTTCATATGTTTCATGCAGTGCCGGCGGAGGAATACAAAGTCAATCCTATCCTCTCGAAGGCAATGGATCTGATCATGATCCTGCATGCGGATCATGAGCAGAATGCATCCACCAGCACGGTTCGGCTGGCGGGTTCCACCGGGGCCAATCCATTCGCCTGCATCGCGGCCGGGATCGCCAGCCTATGGGGTCCGGCACACGGCGGCGCCAACGAGGCTGTGCTGAAGATGCTTGCCGACATCGGCAGCACGAAAAATATCAAGCAGTTCTTAGATGATGTTAAGGATAAGGATAATCATACCAAGCTGATGGGGTTCGGCCACCGGGTGTACAAGAACTACGATCCTCGCGCCAAAATCATCCAGAAGGCGTGCCACGACGTGCTCGAGGAGCTTGGCCTCAAGGACGATCCGTTGCTGGACCTGGCGATGGAGCTAGAACACATCGCCCTGAATGACCCGTATTTTGTTGATCGTAAGCTTTATCCCAATGTCGATTTCTACTCGGGCATTATCCTTAAGGCGATGGGCTTTCCGACCAGCATGTTTACCGCCCTGTTTGCGGTGTCCCGCACGACCGGATGGGTGAGCCAATGGAAGGAAATGATGGAAGATCCGCAGCAGCGGATTGGCCGTCCGCGGCAGATTTACACCGGAGCGGTGCAGCGCGATTACGTGCCTCCCGCTGCGCGCAGCTGACACATGCTTATCCACAGGCGAGCCGCGCGATCCTTCGGGACGGCGGCTTTTCTGAATTATATCAAGCGGATTGTGCCTTTTCTTAATTTCATGCAGCGAAATTCGCTCAGCGGATAAAGCGGTCGCGCCAGAGCCTGCCACGTCTTCAGTTGGTTTCTGAAAATCTGGCCATAACTTACTGTTTTGATACAATGTGGTTGTGGTGGTGCCAATCGATGTCCCCGAAGCAGCGCCACCAAACCGCGGCTTTTCACGAGTCGAACAAGTCAAGATTGCGACAATGATTTGGACCTCAACAGATGACTCACTATTTCGTGAGTGCATCATTTTGTCGGGAAATTGAAATTGGATATACACGCATAGGTTGCATTGGAACAAAATGTTCTGGAAGGCGCCTATGCGTGGAGAAGTCTCGTTGGATCTTCTTGTCAAGAGCCGGCTGAAGCGGTGGGGCCAGCGACCACCAGGCGTGAAACCGCGCCGTGGCAAGGAATCATGGCTGCGCGGCCGGCCGGCCGAGGATGAGACGAAAGTGAGCAGCCCGTTCTGAAAATCCCGGGCAGCAGCCGCCTGCGCACCCTTCCCGACGGGCTGTGGCTCAATTTCGGCGGCACGTTCGCCGAACCCTTCGTGGACATTCTGGCGATCGAGGCCTGCAGCACAATTCAAAACCTGCTGGACAAACGCTCCCGCTTCGCCCCCAGCACACACTCGATGATGTGCCTATGCCCGATCGAGTGGCTGCTGTCGCCGATCACCCCGACAGACCCGACGCCTCGCTGGCGGACGACCGGCGTCATTCTGCACGAACCCTATAACGACGTGGTTATACCGGTGCGCGAAATGCGCGTCCTATACGGCCTGAAAAGCGGTCACTACAACGGTTTTGCCAAACACCAACTGCCGCACGCGCACGAGTTTTTTGTGCCGATGGAAGCGCTGACCGAGGAGAACAGCGAAGACAACCCGGCGCTGCAAGCGTTGATCGCTCGGACCTCGGTTTCGGCGAACTTCTTCAGTCCCTGAAGTCGGCGTTCTGCCCCCGTCCACCCGCGGCAGAGCGCGTCCAGGCGAGGAAGCCGGAACACTTAAAAGAGCAAGCCCTTTTTGAGCAGACCGTGGACACCCTTTTCGCCGTTCACTGTCTGCGTGACATGGAAATCCACCGCCAGGGAGCAGAATTGATATGCTTCCTGCCGCGATAGGTTTGTCCGGCTAGTGATGAAGGCTATCATCTGGCGCAGCGCGGTTTTCATCGCCGTATCCAGATCCTCGTGCATGCCCATCGAAATGAAATGGCTCGCGGTTTCCGCCCGCGGATAAACCAGCAGTGGATCGCGGATGCCCCGACCCTTGTGCAGCGTTAACGTGAAGCTGCCGGTGAGGCAGATCTCCAGCGCGTTGATACAGACCTCGCCGTCACCCTGCACCCCATGGCCGTCACCGGCGGAAAACAGCGCGCCCGGGGCCCACACCGGCAGATAGAGCGTCGAGCCCTCGCCAAGTTCCTTATTGTCCAGATTGCCGCCATGCTCTCGCGGCTGGATCGTCGAGATAGCGCCATACGCAGGTGGTGGCGCGACACCCATCACGCCAAAGAACGGGGAGAGGTTCAGTTCCGTCCCCCAGGGCAAACGGCAGGTTTTGCGGTCGCGGTCCACCGGGATATGCGAGAGATACCTCTCGGGGAAGTCCTCCGGGATGGTTCCGACCAACGGACGGAAGCCGCAATAGCCCCAGTCGCTGCCAAACTCGATCTTGTCGACGCGGACCTCCAGCATGTCACCTGGTTCGGCGCCGGCCACACCGACCGGGCCCGTGATGATGTGACCTGGCGCGCGCGGCACATCGGCGGCGTGGATGACCGCCAGCGCCGATGGGATCACCAGCCCCGATCCGGACGGCGGCATCACCTCGGGGCCACCCGAAACGCACTCCAGAACGACAGTGTCGCCGGAACCGACGGTGACCACCGGCGGAAAGCCGGCATCGAACACGCCCCATCGCACAGTCTCCGGGGTCGATGCGATGCGATGCGTGGCCATGCTGCTGGTCCTTGAGTTGCGGCGCCGATCCCTGATGCCACCATATCGGTCGGGACGGCACAACCGGCGGAATCCGGCAGGAGAATACTGATAAGCGGCCGTGCCGGCGGGCTTTCCGGCGCCTTACCGTCGCAATGTTTTCTCGTCCATCGCCGCGCGCCCCGCAAATGCCCACGCGGCGGCTTTCAGCGTCATTTACGAACCGATCCGGCCTTGAGTTCGGCGTCAATCGCCGCCGCGAGTTCGGGGTTCGCGCGCCTGATCTGACCAGCCTTGAGCGTCACGCCGAGGTTCGACGATGGCTGCATTTCCCATGCCTCCAGAAAAAGCAAATCATCTGCGATTTGAGAATTGTTTACGTTTTGCAACGCCTGGCGCACCGCGATGGTGAAGGGGGGCTTCCGCATGGGCTGAATCGTCAACATCAGACATTTCCTGCTCGGGTCTTCCTGCTGCCCGGACTGCACTTCTTGCAGCACAATTCCTGGAAGAAATTCAAGTCCGGGAGCCGCCGCCTCGAATTAGGAAAGTGGGTGATGATTCACCAGCACACTCGCGTGACAAGCCGATGAATTAAATTTCGTGCTGGTATTAGTACCGGTAGAGATCATGCTTGAATGGCCCTTGAACTGCGATTCCCAGATAGTCCGCCTGCTTCGGTGACAATGTCGTAAGCTTTGCTCCCACCTTCCCCAGGTGCAAGGCGGCGACCTTTTCGTCGAGGTGTTTGGGCAGCGTGTAGACCCTAGTACGCTGATATTTGCCGGCGGGCGCATTGTAGAGTTCGATCTGCGCGAGCACCTGATTGCTGAAGCTTGCGCTCATGACGAAGCTGGGATGGCCAGTAGCATTGCCGAGGTTGACCAGGCGACCCTCCGAAAGCACGATCAGACGCTTGCCGTCGGGGAATACAACTTCATCCACCTGCGGCTTGACGTTTTCCCACTTGTAGTTGCGCAAAGCCGCGATCTGGATCTCCGAATCGAAGTGGCCGATGTTGCACACGATGGCGCGATGCTTCATCGCCCGCATGTGGTCGATCGTGACCACATCGACGTTGCCCGTCGCGGTGACGAAAATGTCGCCGAGCGGCGCGGCGTCGTCCATCGTGACAACCTGGTAACCTTCCATGGCGGCCTGTAGCGCGCAGATCGGGTCAACCTCGGTCACCATCACCCGGCAGCCCGCGTTGCGCAGCGACGCGGCCGAGCCTTTGCCGACATCGCCGAACCCGTTCACCACCGCGACCTTGCCGGCCATCATGACATCGGTGCCGCGGCGAATGCCGTCCACCAGGGATTCGCGGCAGCCATACAGATTGTCAAACTTGGATTTGGTCACGCTGTCGTTGACGTTGATCGCCGGTGTCAGCAGCGTGCCGGCCTTGGCCATCTCCCAAAGCCGGTGCACACCGGTGGTGGTTTCTTCTGAGACACCACGTACGTCGGCCAGCATGGCCGGGTACTTTTGGTGCATCAGTGCCGTCAGATCGCCGCCGTCATCGAGGATCATGTTCGGCGTCCAACCGTTTGGCCCGCGTACCGTCTGCTCGATGCACAACCAGAACTCCTCCTCGTTGAGCCCCTTCCAGGCAAATACCGGGGTGCCCGCTGCGGCGACGCCCGCGGCGGCATGATCCTGGGTCGAGAAGATGTTGCAGGAGGACCATCGCACGCTGGCGCCGAGGGCGGTCAAGGTCTCGATCAGCACCGCCGTCTGGATGGTCATGTGCAGGCAGCCGGCGATGCGCGCGCCTTTGAGCGGCTGCGATTTGCCGAATTCTTCCCGGATCGCCAGCAGGCCGGGCATTTCGGTCTCGGCCATGCTGATTTCCTTGCGACCCCAGCCGGCGAGGGAGAGGTCTTTGACTTTGAAATCCTGGATCGCCGCGTCGGCCATGTGGGATGCTCCTGATTGATCGCGGGCGCTATATAAAGATATCTGCATGTTTGCAAGTCAAACGCCCGACCGTTCGCCTTGTCGGCGCCCCGAGATCAAACCGCGATCAGCTTTATGCGGCGGCCGTCGACTCCAAGCGCGATACGGCCCTGCTTCAGCTCCAACGCATCATTGCCGTAAACCTCCCAACGCCAACCGTGAAGGCTGGGGATGTCAGGGTTTTCCTCCAGCGCCAACCGGTCGATGTCGTCCGAACTGGCGACCAGCCGAGCCGCGACGTGGTGCTGTTCGGATTTGGCGGCGAGCAGCACCTTCAGCAGTGAAACCAGGGCCGCGGATGGACGAGCGACGTCACGCGACTGGGTCAGAGCCGGCAACTCGGCATCGGATACGCGCCGGGCGGCGGCGAGGACTTCCAGCAGCGCAGCCCCCGATCGACCTTCGGCGAAGCCGCGCGTGACACCGCGTACCCGTGCCAGAGCATCCGCGTCCGCCGGCACCGTCGCCGCGATCTCGAGCAGGGCCTCGTCCTTGATCAATCGTTGGCGCGGGATATTGATGCGTTGTGCCTCCCGTTCGCGCCACGCCGCAATCACCTTCAGGCAGTACAACAGACGCCGGTTGGTGGTTCGCGGCCGCAGCCTTTCCCACGCGGTTTCCGGCTCGGTGCGATAGGTCGCCGGGTTGTTGAGGATCGCCATTTCTTCCGCCACCCAGCTAAGGCGATTTTCCTGCGCCAGACGTTGGCTCAAGCGGCGGTAGACCTCCCGCAGGTGGGTGACATCGGCGGCAGCGTAGGCGATTTGCGCGGCAGACAGCGGGCGCACCGACCAGTCGCTGAAGCGATGAGCCTTGTCGATACTCCCGCCGGTCAGGCTGGAGACCAGGGCGTCGTAGCCGACCTGGTCGCCGAAGCCGGCCACCATGGCGGCAACCTGCGTGTCGAATATCGGACTGGGGACGTCGCCGAACAGCAGCACGAAGATCTCGATATCCTGCCGGGCGGCGTGGAACACCTTGGTCACCGCGTGGTCGGCGAACAGCAACCCAAGCGAGCCAAGCTCCAGGCCTTCGACCTGGGCGTCGATGACCGCAACCTCGTTGTCACCGGCGATCTGCACCAGGCAGAGTTCCGGCCAGTAGGTACGCTCGCGCATGAACTCGGTGTCCACGGTGACAAACTTTTCGCCGCGCATGCGCTGGCTGAACGCGTCCAACTCTGCGGTGGTGGTGATAAGAGTGGGCAGCGGGAAATCGGGGCGGGAGGATCGGGCCATCCGGCGCTTGTACACGGACGCGTGCGAAAGGCCAAAAGACAAGGCCGATGTTGAAGTTGCGCTTGATCAAGCCTAGCCTGCTTCCCCAGGCACCAAAGAAACCTGGGAGAAAATGAAATGTCGCACGACGATTCCGCCGATAGGGCCAGCCAGCGCGCAACGGCCACCCCGGTCGGGGTCAATCACGTGGTCCTCAACGTCCGCAATATCGAAGAGTCACATCGGTTCTGGACCGAGATCGTCGGCCTGAGGCAGGTCGGGGCCCTGCGCCCGCGCGCCGATATGGGACCGGTTCCGACCATGCGCTTCTACAGCGGTGATCACGGCGGCAAGATGACCCACCATGATGTCGCGCTGGTGGAAAATCCGAATCTGCCGCCGCCGCCCGCCGCGTGGGAGCTGTTCGGCACGCAGGCGATCAACCACATAGCGATCGCGATGCCCAGTCGCGAGTCGTGGCTGGCCAAGCTCGAGGACATGCAGGCGAAGGGGGTCAAGTTCAACCTTCGCGTCAACCATGGCGTAACCCATAGTGTCTATATCAACGATCCCAATGGCTACGGCGTCGAACTGCTATACGAACTGCCGCGGGATATATGGGAGTCCGATATCGACAGCGGACTCAATTACCTCGAGTTGCTGCCGACCGAGGGAACAGAGGCGCTAAAGGACGATATCGAGAACGCCCCGCGGTTCGGGGTCGCCGCCGACTAGAAGCCGACACGGCCTCAGTCACCGCAGCGCTTTACATCTCCGCGGGTTGAACCAGTGCGTGCAGGCGCTGGTTCCCCGCGGGCAATCTGGCCGGCGATTGCAACGGCTGGAAGGCCGGCGGCTTCTTGCTGTTGCAGATCGACGCCATTGCGGCTATGAACACGCCATGTCCTGCGGTGCATCCTTCGTGAACCCGTCCGACGAAATGCATTCGTCCGGTTCCACGCGTCTGTGCTGCCCGTCCGGCCTGCTCCTCCTTCCGCGACTTAGCCGCCCCTGAGCGCCGCGCCGAGCTCTTGAATGCCGGCTTCGCTCAGGGGACCCCTGAGGCTAAAGCCGCGTCAACCATCCATTCCGAGGGACCGCCTCATGAGCATCACCCACCCCAGCTTCGGCACGCTGGACAACGATCGCATCATCATTTTCGATACCACGCTGCGCGACGGCGAGCAGTCGCCGGGTTTCTCGATGAACCTTGCGGAAAAAATCCGCATGGCCGAGGCACTGACCGAACTCGGGGTGGACGTGCTGGAAGCCGGGTTCGCCATCGCCTCGCCGGGCGATTTCGAGAGCGTCAAGGCGATCGCCGAAAGCGTCGGGCAGCGCGACGACACACCGGTCATCGCCAGCCTCGCGCGGGCCGGCGCGCAAGACGTGCTGCGGGCGGCAGCCGCTCTGCGCAGCGCCAAGCGCCGGCGGATCCACATCGTCATCGCGACCAGCGACCTGCACATGAAGCACAAGCTGCGGATGGAGCCTGACGAGGTGATTGCCGCGACGGTCGACTCGATAACGCTCGCGCGGCAGCACGCCGAAGATGTCGAGTGGTCGGCCGAGGACGCCACCCGCAGCGACATCGACTTTTTGGCGCGCTGCGTCGAAGCGGCGATCAAGGCGGGGGCGACAACCATCAATCTGCCCGACACGGTTGGCTACGCGCTGCCGGAGGACATGGAGCGGATGTATAGGCAGATCCGTGCCAAGGTTCCGGGGGTGGAGAAGGTAATCCTGTCCACACACAACCACAACGACCTTGGACTGGGCGTCGCTAACACGCTCGCGGCAATCCGTGCTGGGGCGCGACAGGTTGAATCCACCATCAACGGCATCGGCGAGCGGGCCGGAAACGCGTCGCTCGAGGAAGTGGTGATGGCCATCCGCACACGTCAGGATGCAATCCCGCACCACAACCACATCAAGACGACCGGGCTGCTGCGGATGTCACGGCTGCTGGCGACCATCACCGGCTTCGACGTGCAGCCGAACAAGGCGATCGTCGGACGCAACGCGTTCGCCCATGAGGCCGGCATCCACCAGGACGGCGTGCTGAAGAACGCCGCGACCTATGAGATCATGACCCCGGAAAGCGTTGGCTGGACCAAAAACAGTCTGGTGCTGGGCAAGCACTCGGGCCGCGCGGCGTTTCGCGACAAGCTGAACACCCTGGGATACAAGGTGGGCGACAACCAGCTGAACGACGCGTTCCGCCGGTTCAAGGACCTGGCCGACCGCAAGAAGGTCGTGTTCGACGAGGATATTGTCGCGCTGGTCGATGACGAAGTGATGCGCGACCACGAGCGCATCCGCTTTGTCTCGCTCGACATGCATGCGGGATCAAAGGGGCCGGCGCGCGCGGAGCTTGAACTGGAGGTCGATGGGGTGACGAAGTCGGCGACTTCCAACGGCAACGGCCCGGTCGATGCGACGTTCAACGCGATCCAGGTAATATTCCCCCATGCCGCCAATCTGGTGCTGTTTTCGGTCGGCGCGGTGACCGAGGGCACCGACGCGCAGGCGAAAACCACCGTCCGGTTGGAAGAGAACGGCAAGATGGTCGACGGTCAGGGCGCTGACGCCGACACGATCGTCTCTGCTGCGCGTGCCTATGTCCATGCACTCAACAAGCTGCTGGTGAAGCGGCTGCGGACGGAGCCGGCGGCGCTGTCGGCGTAGCGAACTTCCCGCGATGACCCGGGTGCTCCGGGTCGTCGCCTTCAGTTGTAGCCCCAGAACCCGCTGTTCCCGCCGCTCGGTCCTATGGTCGGGCCATAGGTGGGACCCGTCGTGGTCACCCCAGGTGTCGGTGCGGTGTCAGGCGTCGCTGCCGAGGGGACCGGCGGGTTCGGCCCGGGACCGGGACCAGTGACCCCCCAGGACCGGGGATCGCCCGAACAGCCAGCCAGGAGCGTCAGAAGACCGAGGACGAAAAGACCACCGCGCATAAGCTGGAGTCTGCGCCCGTTTGGCGGTCTCTGTCTATCCGGCCGATCGTGTCTGTCGCGCCAATTTTTGGGCTGGGCAAATGGTTCATCTGCGACTGAACCATCCAGCCCGTCTGTTCGTATCCTGAATCGAGGCCGCCATTGCCGGCGAGTCTATGAATCTGGGACGAAACGCGTGCGGCTGCCATTGTTTGCCGTCTACCTGGTCGCGACTCTGTTGCTGAGTTGCACACCGAAGCCTGAGACACCGGTTTCGACCGGCGCCGGTCCAGGGTTCGACCCTGTTGCATTCTTTGACGGGCACACGCAGTCGTGGGGCGTGATCGAAAGCCGCGACGGCGCGCCAACCGAACGGATTGTTACTGACGGCCGCGGGGAAAGAGACGGCAGCGATCGGGTCCGCATGGTGCAGCACCTGTCCTTCCAAGACGGAACGACACAGGAACGAGACTGGACACTGTGGCGAAGCGGCCCCGATCAGTTCGACGCCACGGCCAGCGACATGGTCGGAACGGCCAGAGGACAGACCCAGGGACGCATTTTCCATTGGCGGTGGGTGCTGGCCCGTGCACCCGGCAATGCGCTGATGAACGTGACCATGCAGCAATGGATGTATCAAATGGCAGACGGATCAGTAACGATCCGCACCACCATCAGCAAGCTAGGCCTTATCGTTGCAGAGGTAACAGAACAGTTCACCCATCCGGAGAAAGGCTAGATTACCCCTCCATGAAAGCGTTAAGGGTTGGGGTTGCCAGTGTCTCATCCAGATAGCCGAACGTGCCGTGTTCGGCGACTTCCCGCGCGGCGTTCAACAGGCCGCTCATCGCTGCGCGATACAGCGAGGTCGCCAGACTGATGCGCCTGACCCCGGCGGCGGAGAGTGTCGCGACGGTAAACGACTTTCCCTTGATCCCGGCCATGAAATTGACCGGACGTGACAGGGCGGCACAAACCGCCTGCACGGCCTCGATATCCGGTAATCCTGGCGCCATCAGCACGTCGGCACCCGCGGCCTCGAACGAGCGTAGACGCTGGATCGTGTCGTCGAGATCATTCTTGCCGCGCAGGTAATTCTCGGTTCGCGCGGTCAACGTGAAAGGAAACGGCAGCGACCGCGCAGCCTGCACAGCGGCCGCGACGCGATCCCGCGCCTGGCCGGGATCGAACAGCGGTCGGGCCGGATCGCCGGTGGCATCCTCGATCGACGCTCCAACCAGGCCGATGCCCGCCGCCAGCCGGATGCTCTCGGCGGCAGCCTGGGGCGAATCGCCAAACCCCTTCTCCAGGTCGGCAGACACCGGCAGGTCGGTGGCATCAACGATGGCCTTGCAGTGAGCCAGCGCCTCGTCGCGGGTCACCATGCCATCGCGCCGCCCGAGTACTCCAGCGCATGCGCCGCTGGACGTCGCCAAGGCCTTGAAGCCGAGGCTGGCGAGGATACGGGCCGAACCGGCGTCCCACGCGTTGGCGATGACGAAGCTTTCGCGCGCTTCGTGCAGGGCGCGAAAGGTCCCGGCTTTGTCGGATTGGGTGGACATTATTCGGCTGCCTTTCTCTGGTTCAGCACTTCGTCGGTGTGCTCGCCGAGGCGCGGGGCGGCACGTCTGACCGAACCTGGCGTGTCGGAAAGTTTGACGGTGACGCCCATGGTGCGGAACGATCCAGTGACAGGGTGATTGGTCTCGACCACCATGTCGCGGGCCAATATCTGCGGATCCGTATAGACCTCATCGTAATGGCGCACCGGACCGGCAGGGATGCCAAGCTTCTCCAATGCGGCGAGCCAGTGGGCGGATGGCTGCACCCGCAATTTCTCCGCCAGCAGCGAAACGAGGGCGTCGTTGTGCCTGACCCGCTGCGGGTTGCTCGCGAAGCGCGGATCGGCGGGCAGTTCGGGGGCGCCAACCAGCTCGCAAAGCTGGACAAAGAATTTCTGCTGCGAGGCGCCGATGGTGATGTAGCCGTCGGCGGTCTGGAAGCACTGGTACGGGGAACTGCCGCGATGTGCCTGCCCGATCCGCTCGGGTCGTGTGCCTGTGGCGAA
The DNA here is from genome assembly GCA_036500715.1 of Rhodopila sp. Taxonomy (GTDB): domain Bacteria; phylum Pseudomonadota; class Alphaproteobacteria; order Acetobacterales; family Acetobacteraceae; genus Rhodopila. Next base: position 11,490 of record DASYBP010000009.1, on the reverse strand, counting down.
GTAATGCGCGGACTCGTAGACCGCCAGGGACGTCGCCGCTTCCAGCAGCGAGGTCTCCACATGCTGGCCCCGGCCCGTGTGATGGCGCGCCTCGACGGCGGCGAGCACGCCGAAGGCCAGGAACATGCCGGCGGTCACGTCCGAGATGGCGATCGGCAGGCGATGCGGCGGGCCGTCGGCAGGGCCGTTCGTGCTCATAAGCCCCGACATCGCCTGGGTGATCAGATCGAAGCCGCCACGCGAACTGTACGGTCCGGTCTGGCCGAAGCCAGAAATGGAGGCCAGGATCAGCCGCTTGTTGCGCTCGTGCAGAACCGGCCAGCCAAGACCGAGCCGGGCGAGCACACCGGGGCGGTAGTTCTCTACCAGGACATCAGCCTGATCGGTCAGATGCAGCAAACGGTCCTTATCGGCTGGCTGCTTCAGGTCCAGCACGACGGACCGCTTGTTGCGGTTCCAGGTCATGAACGGCGCGCTCTCGCCGTTGACGAAGGGAGGCATGCCGCGGGCGGAATCGCCCTTCGGCGGCTCGATCTTGATAACCTCGGCGCCGTGGTCGGCCAGCAACATCGCACAGTATGGGCCTGAAAGGTGGCTGGTCAGGTCAAGGACCAGCAGGTGATCGAGTGCGCCGGGCATCGGGTTCCTCCCATTCGGTTGAACGGGATGATGGCACAGACCGGCGATAGCGCGAAAACCCACCCCGGCCATTGACCGCTCGTACGTCGCACCATCATCGTGCGAGACAACCGAGGGAGATGGCGCGTGGATCAAGTGACCCGCGGTCAGGACCAAGCGAAGTTTCGTGATCCGTTCGTTACCGCAAGGGGCGAGACACGAGCGACGGTGGCGCTGCGCGGATTGGAAACGCTGTGGTTCAACACCGGCACGCTGTGCAACCTGACCTGCCGCAACTGTTACATCGAATCCTCGCCGCGCAACGACCGGCTCGCCTATCTGACCGTCGCCGAAATCGAGACCTATCTGGACGAAATTGCTCGCGACCGGCTGCCGACCAAACTGATCGGCTTCACCGGCGGAGAGCCGTTCATGAATCCTGACATCATCGCCATGCTTCGCACCGTTCTGTCACGCGGACTGGCCGCGCTGGTGTTGACCAACGCGATGCAGCCGCTGCGCAAGCTGCGGGCCGAGTTGCTGGCGTTGCGCGATCACTATGGCGACCGGCTGACAATCCGGGTCTCGGTTGACCATTATGAACCCGCGGTCCACGAGCAGGAGCGCGGGCGGCGAAGCTGGGCGCCCACGTTGGACGGGCTGATCTGGCTGGCCGCGAGCGGATTCAAGCTGGATGTGGCCGGACGGCGCTTTACCGGGGAGAGCGAGGACTCATTGCGTGCCGGCTTCGCGCGTTTGTTCGCCGATCATGGCATTCCGATTGATGCGCGCGACCCGGTGCGGCTGATGCTGTTTCCGGAAATGGAGCGCGAACGCGATGTGCCGGAGATCACCACAGCTTGCTGGGGGATTCTGCACAAATCACCCGACGACGTGATGTGTGCCGGCGCTCGGATGGTTGTGAAGCGAAAGGGTGCTCCGACGCCGGCGGTGGTGGCCTGCACGCTGCTGGCCTATGATCCCCGTTTCGAGATGGGGACCACCTTGGCCGAGGCGTCAGTGCCGGTATCTCTCAACCATCCGTTTTGTGCATCGTTCTGCGTGTTGGGTGGGGCCTCCTGCAGCCGCTGAGCAAGATCCGCGCTGAAGCGTTCCGCACCCTCCGGGTTCAGGTGACAGAACATGTCGCCGAAGAAGCGGTCAGGCCAATGAGGCATGAGGTCGCCGGCAACGTGAAAGTGCCGATAGCGCTGTTGGTAGGTCGCCAGATAGGCGGCGAACTGGTTCCGCGCCTCGGGCCGAACCTGATCCCACGTCGCCTGGTTGACCGGCATGGCGATAAATCGAATCTTTATCGCCCGTCGATCCAGCTCCGACACGAGCCTGTCGAAGTAGAAGTCGAGGATCGGCAGTGGCGTGAACCCGGCCATGTGGCCATCGACGGCCACGGTGCTCGATCCGGCCACGGTGCCGAAATAGTAGTGCCCCCGCGAAGCCAAGGTCGCCGACAGCGTACGCAGATTGGCATCCCAGCGCAGAAAGCCGCGACCATGCGCGAGGCTGGCGAAATACAGCGGGGGAAAATGTATCCGGTACAGCCAGTCCCGCAGCAGCGTGGGCAACCCCTCGGCGCGCCGCGCCCGATAAACCGAGGAATCGCCAGTCTGCTGCGACGCCGAGCGCAGCGCCGCGATGTCCGCCGGGGACAGAAAGCCGTAGCGGACACTCCGCTCCCAAAACATATCCGGACGAACGAAGTGACCAGGGTCGAGCGAAATGACGACCATCCTGGGCATTAACGGGCATTGCAGGAGCCGTGATAGCGCGGCGTACGCCTCGATCGCCTCGCCGCCGCCGACCGCGAGGTTGGTCATACGGAAGGGCATGCGTTCGGGAAGTATATCCGCCGCGGCACGGGAGTCCCCCAGGACGACCACCTCGCCCAGGGCGCAGTGCTCCAGCAGGATCTCCTTGGCGCGCCAAGACGGATATTCTGGGTCCATAAAGGTCATCGGCATCGCGATGACCCAGGCCCAGACCAGGGCGAAACTGAGGATCGCCGACAGCGCAAGGACGCTCAGGTATCGCATCAGAAGCGGAAATACAGAAATTCGCCGGTGCCGCCGGCGGCGAGAAGACCGAGGGTGGCGGCACCTCCCATGATCACCGCCCATTGCGGCGAAGCCGTCCAGGAGAGGCGAGACGACCGGCCAGCCTGCATCCAATACCGCGTCGGCGGCGCAAACCAGACGATTGCATAGAGCGACAGCAGCCACAGCAGGTCGGTCGCCGCACGAAGGTCAGGTTGAGCCGGGACGGCGCCGTGCAGGCCGGCCATGCCGGCCAACACCGACACGGCATCGGACGCCGTCGCGGCGCGAAATACCACAGCCCCCGCCAGCACACACAGATACGTCACGGCGACGCTGGCCAGCTGCGGGAGTGCCGGTGCTCGGAGGCAACGCCAGGCGTGATTGATCACCAGAAACCCCGCATGCAACAGGCCGAACAGCAGAAACGGCCAGGTTGCGCCATGCCACAGTGCGATCAGCACCATCGTCGCGGTGACCGGTGCCGCGATCATGGTGAAGAAACCAACGGCAGTCCGCTGCGCCGCCGCGTCGATCGGTAGCTCATGACCCTTTCGCCATCGCATGACGGCAAGCGTCAGCGGCGCGTGCACGCTGGTCATCAGGAATCGCGTCAGCGACATGTGCCAGCGCTGCCAGTAAGCGATGACCGACGTAGCGCGGTACGGCTGGTCGAAGTTGTCCGGAAGGCGCAGCCCGACCATCCAGGCAAGGCCGATCGCCATATCGGTATAGCCAGAGAAATCGAAATACAGCATCAGCGAATACGACGTGGCGGCCTGCCACGCGGGAAACAGCGTCAGTTGCGCGGGATCGCCGAAACCGGCGCAAACCACCGATGAAAGCGGGTCCGCGAGCAGCGTCTTCTTAAGCAACCCGATCAGGAAAAAGCCGCTGCCGACCGCCAGATTGTCGGTGGTAAGCCGCCAGTCTCCCTGGCGGGTAAACTGCGGCAGCATATCGCGCGGATTGAGGATGGGGCCGGCGAGCAGCGCCGGAAAGAAAGCCGCGAACAAGGCGTAATCTCGCAGCTTGGGCGGCCGGATATCGCCTCCGGCATGATGCAGCAAACAGCCGATCTGGGTGAACGTGAAGAAGCTCAGACCCAACGGCGGCAGCGGATCGGGACCGAAATATTTGAACCAGCCCAGGACCATAAGGTTAAGGGTCACGGCGATGACCGCCCAGCGGCCGGGCCGCCGGGCGCCATGCATCCTATGCAGCAGGATGAAATTCCCGCCGACGGAGACGATCAGCAGAGGTAGGAAGGTGGGCGCACCGACGGCGTAGAATGCCAGCGAGGCCGCGATTAGCCATGACTTTGCCCAAACCGCCCCCAACCGGCCAAAGCCGGCGTAACCGCAAAGCACTAACGGCAGGAAGCCCAGCAGGAACGCAAAGTCGTTGAACGGCACCGCTATCAGCCCGGCGTCAAGGCCTGCTTCGCCTCGATCATTTGCTGCAGGTCGTCAACAGTCTTTAGCCGGTCAATCTCGGGGAGCTCGAATTGAAGGCCGTAGCAGCCTTCTGCCTCGACCACCACCGCAATCAGGTCCATAGAGTCCCAGTTGGGCAGATCGTCGAAACGGGTGCCGGCCAACAGCTCGATGTCGCCGTCGCGTAACACGCGACGCACGATAGCCGTGATTTCGAATAGGGGTACGGCCATCGACCAGGTCCTTCAGTAGGATTTATTGGCGCTTGGTCGTGTTAAGCGCGAAATCCTACTGAATGGTTAACAGCGCGGTCGCGACACGCTGCTATGCGTGTCCCGCGGAGTCCGAGAGCAGCAGCGGGTCGATGCGCAGCTTGGCGAAGGCGCGCCGCCATTTGGTGTCATGGTCGGCGTCGAACAGCAATGTTTCGTCGGCCGGGACCGACAGCCAGGCGTTCTGCTGGATTTCCTGATCGAGCTGACCCGGACCCCAGCCGGCATAGCCCAAAGCGAGGACACATTCGCGGGGCCCGCCACCTTCGGCGATCACCTTCAGAACATCGAGGCTGGCGGTCAGCGCCATGTCGGTATCGACCTTTAGGCTGCCCTCGCCAGTCCAGTCGCTGGTATGCAGGACGAAGCCGCGCGCGTTCTCCACCGGCCCGCCGGCACATAGCTTGATCTGGCGCACCGGCGGAAGGGGCTCGACGTTCAACTGTCGCAGCAGGTCGTCGAACGTCGGCTTCACGATCGGACGGTTCAGCACCAGACCCATCGCCCCCTCAGGGGTGTGAGCACACATATAGATCACGCTTTGCTGGAAGCGCTGGTCCGCCATTCCAGGCATCGCGATCAGCAATTGCCCGGTCAGGAAGCCTTCCGGTGACTCGCTATCGGTTTCGGGTTGAGAGCTGGCCATGACCGAAACTTGGTCTCTGCCGCCGCGGTGTGCAAGCATCTCCGTATCGGTTGAAGCGGGTTTGTGCGGCTCGCCGGATCGAAGCGGCTCAGCGGCCCAAAACCCCTGCCGCGGTCTGGACGCATCGCTCGAACACCGACAGGTCTTTCCAGCGGTCCTGGTCCTCACGCAGCAACGTGCCACCAGAGTCGATGATGCCGCCCTCGATCATGAGGTTGTCGAACAGGCCGAACTGTTCCACCAGCAAGCCATCCGGGTCCCACCATGACCCGTCCTCAGCCTGTCGCCCGCCACCGACGGAAGACAGGGTGCGATCGAGAAATGCCGCGGCGACAGTGGCATAGCCGAACACTTTCAGGCCCAGCCCGCGAGCGAAGCCGACTTCATACACCGTCCCCACATCGGCGCTGGGTCCGCGGAACGGCGTCAGATTGGCGACGATGGCAGAACAGCTTCGGATATGCGCCTCGTTGCGCAATGCGATCCGCCGCCATACCGGCAGGCCTTCCCACGCGGCCGGCACCTCCGTCAGCGCGTCCAGCGGGGATACACCGGTCAGCCGGAAGCCGGCGCAGATCGCCTTCTTCCGCTCCAGCCACGCGTCAGCATCGGGCAGGAAGACGTCTGGGCCGGCGAGATATACCCGGGTCATACCGCATCGCTCCGTCAACGGGGCCGGACGTCGACCATAGCGGATTCGCCGACGGGTGGCGCGCGATCAGGCTTCCAGGGCCGCGACGCCCGGCAGGGTCTTGCCCTCCATCCACTCCAGGAAGGCGCCTCCGGCCGACGAAACGTAGGTCAGCTCTTCGATCACGCCCGCGTGGCGGAGCGCTGAAACCGTGTCGCCGCCGCCGGCAACGCTGCGCAGCCCGGATTGCTGTGTGGCGTAGGCAACGGTGTGGGCCAATGCCGTCGTGGCGGCATCGAATGGCGGTGTCTCGAACGCACCCAGTGGTCCGTTCCAGATCAGGGTTTTCAGGGTGGCAACAAGCTGCACCAGCGCGGCAACCGAGGCCGGGCCGACATCGAGGATCATCGTGTCCGCCGGAACGGCGTCGATCGAAACGGTCTGGGTCGGCGGGTTGGGCTTGAAAGCACGGGAAACGACGACATCGGTCGGCAGGACGATCCGGCAACCGGCGCCTTGCGCCTGGTCAAGGATTTCGCGAGCCATGACATGCATGTCCGCTTCCTGCAGCGACTTTCCGACATCCTTTCCTTGCGCCGACAGGAAGGTGTTGGCCATCGCGCCGCCGATGATCAGGACGTCGACCTTGCCGACCAGGTGGCCCAGCAGTTCCAGTTTGGTGGAGACCTTGGCACCGCCAACGATCGCGCCGACCGGGCGCATCGGGTTGCCAAGCGCCGCATCCAGTGCCTCGAGTTCGGCTTGCATCAGCCGGCCGGCGTAAGACGGTAACAGATGCGCTACACCCTCAGTGCTGGCATGGGCTCGATGGGCGGCGGAGAAGGCGTCATTGACGAAAATGTTGGCCAGCTTTGCCAAAGCGGCGGCGAAGGCGGGGTCGTTGGTTTCCTCGCCCGCATGGAAGCGGGTATTTTCCAACACCAGAACGTCGCCGGGGGACAGCAGATCGACCGCCTGTTCAGCGGCTGGACCACAGCAGTCCTCGACAAAACGAACTCGCCTGCCAAGAACCTCGCCCAGCGCGGCAGCCATCGGCGCGAGCGACATTTCCGGCACCCGCTTGCCTTTCGGCCGGTCGAAGTGACTGCAGACGACGACCTTGGCGCGCTTTGTGGACAATTCGCGTATCGTCGGCGACAGACGCTCTATACGGGTCAGGTCGGTGATCCTGCCGTCGCGCACGGGCACGTTCAGATCGGCGCGCAACAGGACGCGCTTACCGGCAACGTCTACGTCATCCAGGTTGCGGAAGGGCATTTGCAAAGCTCCGGGTGTGCCCGTTGCCGGGACCGCACCGGCCATTTGTATTATGAACGGCCGGAGCGGGACGAGCCGGGCCAACGCCCGGCCTGGATTATGTTACAGGCTGCCGAACAGTGCCGCTGTGTCGGACATCCGGTTGGAGAAGCCCCACTCGTTGTCATACCAGCCCATGATCCTGGTCAGCGCGCCGTCAACCACCGCCGTCTGGGTTGCATCGAACGTGCAGGACGCCGGGTTGTGGTTGAAGTCGATGCTGACCAGGGGCGCCCTGTTGTAAACGAGGATCCCAGCCAACTCGCCCTTCGACGCGTCCTCCATCGCGGCATTGACCTCGTCCTTGGTGGCCGGTTTTGAAAGGTTCACATCCAGTGACACCAATGAGACATTGGGCGTCGGGATCCGGATGGCGGTGCCGTCCAGCTTTCCCTTGAGCTCAGGAAGCACCAGACCCACGGCCTTCGCAGCGCCGGTCGAGGTCGGAATCGCCGACACCGCCGCCGCCCGTGCGCGGTGAAGGTCCTTGTGCAGTGTATCGACCGTGTTCTGGTCACCTGTATAGGCGTGAATAGTGACCATGTAGCCGCGCAAGATGCCGAAGCGTTCGTGCAGCACTTTCGCCATGGGGGCCAGACAGTTGGTGGTGCACGACGCGTTCGACACCACCGTCATCTCCTTCGTCAGAACCTTGTGGTTCACGCCGTAAACCACCGTGGCATCGACTTCATCGGCCGGGGCCGAAATCAGCACCTTTCGCGCACCGGCGGTCAGCAACGCCGACGCCTTCGGTTTGCTATTGAAAATGCCGGTGCACTCCATGGCCACGTCGACACCCTGATAAGGCACCTTGGTCGGGTCGCGCTCCGCGGACACTTTCAGCGGGCCGTAGACCTTGCCGTTGTGGCGGATCGTGATGGTATCGCCTGACACCTCAACCTGGCCGGGAAAGCGGCCATGCACGCTGTCGTAGGCGAAGAGATGAGCGTTCGCTTCGACACTGCCGAGATCGTTGATGGCAACGGGGATGATGTCATCCCGCCCACTCTCGATGATGGCGCGCAACACGAGGCGCCCGATGCGTCCAAATCCATTGATCGCGACCTTGACCGCCATGACTTGATCCTCTCTCGCTGGTGCACGGTGACCAGCCGTTGCATATCGCCCCGCCGCATATCGCCGTAGTCATTGAGATAAATCAACGGCACCGGCTTACACAAGTCGGCCCGCGGCACTTTACCCGAGACGGCGGCTTACCGCTGCAACCACCGCCTCCGTCGTGATGCCAAAATGCCTGTAGAGGTCCTCCTGGTTCCCGGAGGCGCCAAAGCCGGTCATCCCGATGAAGCTGCCCTCCGGCCCCAGCCATCGCTCCCACCCGAAACCACAGGCAGCCTCAAGCCCGACACGCGGCGCCCCGCCCAGCACCTGGGCACGGTAGGTTTCATCCTGCCGGGCAAACAATTCCCAGCACGGCAGCGAAACGACAGCGGCGGAGATGCCGTCCGCGGCCAGTTTCTCCCGCGCCGCCATGGCAATCGGGATCTCTGATCCGGTGGCAATGATGCTGGCTTGCCGCGGACCGTCCGCCTCGGCGAGCACATAGCCACCGCGGGCGCAGCGATTTTCGGCAATGTCAGACCGCCATGCCGGCAGCGGCTGCCGCGACAGGACAAGAACGCTTGGTCCATCCGACCGCCGCACGGCAAGTTCCCAGCATTCCGCTGTTTCCATTGGGTCAGCAGGCCGGAAAACGTGCAGGTTGGGGATCGCCCGCAGACCGGCCAGATGCTCGACCGGCTGGCACGTGGGACCGTCCTCGCCCAGGCCGATCGAGTCGTGTGTGAGCACATAGATCACTCGCTGACGCATCATCGCTGTCAGTCGCAACGCGGGACGCAGGTAGTCACTGAGCACCAGGAATGTGCCGATATAGGGGATAATTCCCCCGTGCAGCGCCATGCCGTTGGCCACGGCCGCCATGCCGTGTTCGCGAACGCCGTAATGGATATACCGACCGCCATAATTCCCGCTGGTGATGGCGGCCATGCCCTTCACCAGGGTCAGGTTCGGTACTGTCTGATCGGCGGATCCGCCGATCAGTTCCGGCGTGGCTGGCACCAGCAGTTCGAGACATCTGTGACTTGACACGCGGCCGGCCAGTCTTGGCTTGTCGTCCGCAATCTGTTGTTTCAGTTGGACCACCGATTCGTGCCATGTGTCCGGCAGACGCCCAGCGATGACACGCTCGAATTCAGCGCGCTGGTTATGCCTGGCGAGACGCTTCAGCCAGGCGCGGCGGGCAGCCGCGCCGCGGGTGCCAACAGCGTGCCATCGCGCCTGCACGTCAACTGGCGTGGTGAACGGCGGCTCGGTCCAGCCCAGCATTCGCTTGGCCGCAAGGGCTTCCTTGGAACCCAGCGGGGCGGCGCAAGTCGCGCTGCTTCCAGCCTTGTTCGGGGCGCCGAGGCCAATGATGGTGCGGCAGGCGAGCAGGGTTGGCTTCTTCGACCGCACGGCGAACGACAGCGCGGCATGGATCTGGTCGGGATCATGGCCATCGACCCGCTTGGTCGCCCAGCCGGACGAAGCAAAGCGTTTCAGAATATCGCCCGAACTGGACAGCGAGGTATCGCCGTCAATCGAGACTTGGTTGTCGTCATAGAGGACAGTCAGCTTTGACAATCCGAGGTGTCCGGCCAGGGCCGTGGCTTCATGGCTGATGCCTTCCATTAGATCCCCATCCGAGGCGATGACCCAGGTACGATGATCCACCAGTGACTTGCCGAAACGGGCCGCCATGTTGCGTTCGGCAATCGCCATCCCCACCGCATTGGCCAGGCCCTGACCCAAAGGGCCGGTGGTGCTTTCGATCGCAAGATGCTGGCCATGTTCGGGATAACCCGCGGCGGGCGAATGCAGTTGGCGGAACGCGCGAATGTCGTCGATCGACATGCCGTCATGGCCTGTCAGATAGATGAGGGCATACAGCAGCATCGAGCCATGACCGGCGGACAGCACGAACCGGTCCCGGTCGGGCCAGCACGGGTCGGCAGCGTCAAATTTAAGGAACCGCATCCACAGCGCGGTTGCGACATCCGCCATACCCATCGGCAACCCGGGATGACCAGACTTCGCCCGCTCAGTCGCGTCGATCGCCACGGTTCGGATCGCGTCGGCCATCTGGCGCGCGAAAGTCACCGGCCGCGTCAGGATTTGAGCCTGACGCACGAGCGCGGAATTCCCGGCAGACACTTCGGCTGCGGCGTCCATACCAACTCCCCGGTGAGGCGCTATAGCAGAGGCGGACACCGCCGCAACCCTGGCCGGTGATAGAGTTCAGACGACTGTGGAACGACCGAACCAAATGCCCTGTCGGCCACCGCGTCGGCCGCGCTCCGATAGCGCGTTTATCCGCCGAACAAGGGGCCCAAAGCGGCCGCCACCCCGAAATCGCCGGGCAACGAGCCGCGGGGAAACAGCCGGGTCACATGCCCCATCTTTCGACCGGGAAGCGCCTCAGCCTTGCCGTAAAGGTGCGGGATAATCCCGGGTGCTGCCAGTGCTGCGGACCAAAGCGCAATTCCCTCGGGGCCGATCAAATTCTTCATCACCGCATCGGCGTGCCGGGTCGCCGGCGGCAGCGGCAAATCGGCGATTGCCCGAATGTGCATTTCGAACTGGCTGGCCGGACAGGCGTCGATGGTCCAGTGACCAGAATTGTGCGGGCGCGGGGCAATCTCGTTGACCAGGACTTTGCCCGTGTTGTCGAGAAACATCTCGACCGCCAGCAGCCCGATCAGATCAAGGGCCTCGGCGACGCGGCGGGCAATGGCCTGTGCCGCGCGGTCAACCGGCTCCGCTATTCGGGCCGGCGCGAGAGTGAGGTCCAGGATGTGGTCGCGATGCCGATTTTCCACCGTATCGAAGGCGCAGATCGTGCCGTCCGCCGCCCGGGCCGCCACGACGCTGATCTCCTGGGCAAAATCGATGAAGCCCTCGAGGATCAGAGGTTTCGGGCTCAAACGCTCCCAGGCGGCGTCCAGATCGTCGATGCTCCGCAACATGGCCTGACCTTTGCCGTCATAGCCGAGGCGCGTCGTCTTCAGAACCGATGGCAAACCCAGCCGCCCAACTGCCGCGTGCAGTTCTTGCCGCGACATCACCGGTGCCCACGGAGCCGTGGCGACATTTGCGGCGTTTAGAAAATTCTTCTCGTCAATCCGGTCCTGGCTGATCCGCAGCACCGCGGGCGCTGGCCGGACGCGGCGCAGGGACGCCAGCAGATCCAGCCCCTCGGCGCTGACATTTTCGAATTCGAAACTGATCACGTCCACCGCGGCGGCGAACGATTTCAGCGGCCCGGGCTCGCTGTAGTCGCTGATGGTAACAGCGTGAGAGACCTGCCCCGCCGGGCTATTGGTCTCGCGCGTGAGAATGTGACAGCGATAGCCAAGACGCGCGGCCGCTAGCGCCGACATTCGTCCAAGCTGCCCGCCGCCGACTAGCCCTATGGTCGCATTGGGCGGCAGGGGAGACATCGTCATGACGAATTGGC
>DASYBP010000008.1:0-2956 GCA_036500715.1 Rhodopila sp. | reverse complement strand
GACAAACAGGTGGAGGGCGATCATCAGCGCCAAGGACACGCCCCAGATCAGCAGCTCCCGAAGTTCGACAACCACTTGGCCGAAATGCCAGCGCACGACTGGCAGCGGGTTCGGGTAGTTTTCCGAGCCGGCCCCGACGGTCAAAAGGATGATGTTGAACAAAATGTAGGAGACGCCGATGGTGGTGATCATCGCCGCGGTGCCGCGCACGCCGCGCAATGGGCGCAGCGACAGGCGCTCGATCGCGACCCCGATCACCCCCGCCGCCACCATCGTGACGACAAACGCAAAGCCGAGCGACCCGGCCAATGCCAGCCCGGTCAAAACCTGGCCTTGCCCGGAAATCCCCAAGAGCTGCAACGCCCACATGCCGATAAACGAAGCAATCATGAAGACGTTGAAGTGGGCAAAGTTGATCAGTTCGAGAATGCCGTACACGAGCGTGAAGCCGAGCGCCAGGAGCGCATACATCGCACCCAAGCTCAGCCCGTTGATGACCTGCTGCAGCAGCACTCCGGATTCGGTCATGGCAGTTGGGAGATCCCGTTCACAACTTACCTTTTCAAAACAGCGATGGTCACGAGCTCGGCGCCACCCCAATGTACGTGTATTGGTGAAGCATGTCATCGAGCGGATATTTGGGGTCCTTGACGGCCTGAAAGATGCTGACTCCATGGTTGTTCAGGTCCCCGTTGGCGTCAAAGGTGACAAGCCCTTGCAGCGTTTTGAGGTGGGTGGCCTGAATAGCGTCGCGGACATTGTTGCGATTGATCGACTTGCCGGCGCGGGCGACGCGGTCGATCGCGTCGAGAAGAACGGTGGCCGCATCATAGGAGAGAATCGAATAGTCGTCCGGTCCTTTGCCAAATTTGGCGACGAATTCCTTGGTCCATGGCTGGATTTTCTGGTCGCCGAGGACGTTCGGCGCACCCATCGATACATACCACCCCTGAAACGCCGGGAAGCCGGCGCCGTTGAGCACGTCCGGGCTGAACAAACCACCGCCGGCCTTGATCACCTCCGGCAGAATCTCGTAGGACTGCTTGACCAGCTTCACGCCGGCCTGTGCCACGCCGCCATAATAGAGCCCGTCAGGATGTAGAGCCTTTATCTTGGTCAGGATCGTCGTGTAATCGGCCTCCTTGGGGTCGAGCTGGTCATGGCCGAGAACCGTGACGCCGTCTTTCTTCGCCTGCGCTGCGAACGCATCGGCGAGGCCGACACCGTAGGCGCCGCTGTCGTCGAGGACATAGACCGATTTCATCTTGTGTGCGGCGGCCAGATAATTGGCCATGTTGGGCCCTTGATAGGCATCGGTCGTGATTGTGCGGAAATAGATCGGCTTACCTGCCGGGCGGTATTGGGCGGCGAATTTCGGATGGGTGATGTCAGGATTTGTCGAACTCGGGGTGACGGTGGCGAGATCGCCGGCACTGAGGATTGGCGCCATCGCCTTGCCCGAGCCGCTCATCTCCGGGCCTATCGCGCCAACAACAGCGGGGTCCGCGACCATCTTGCGGGCGTTGGTCGCGGCTTGCGCCGGATCGTATTGGCCGGCTGTCGTCGTGCCGTTGTCGAGCAGCAGGATGTTGATCTTGTAGCCGGCGACCCCGCCCCTGGCGTTGGCTTGGTCGATCGCCAGCAGCGCGCCGTCCTCCATGCGCGCCGCCGACTCGGCGTCGGCGCCGGTAATCGGCATGGTGATCCCGACCGTCACCGTTTTGTCGGCGGCGACGGACGGCCGCGCCTGGCCGGCGGCTAGTGCTGCAAGCAGCATGATTGCGGGCAATTCGATCCGCAAAATCCGGCGTGATGGCATGGCATCATGACTCCCAGCATGTCGTCCGATGCCGTACCGCAAATAGTATGCCAAGCATCGCGCCAAGCGCTGCCTCGCACAATTTGCCGCGCCAAGGGGCAATATCGAGTGGGCGAGCGCGTTCCGAAGCCAGGCGCTTCAAGCGACCGCACGCAGCCCGTCCCCCTTAGCATCTACTAAGTTAATGCCGCGTCAACCGCAGGCTGAGCCGATGCTCAGGCGCTGGCCGGCGCTACCCCCATGTATTTGTATTGGTGGAGTACGTCGTCGAGCGGGTACTTGTCGTTGCGGGTGATCTGGAAGACGCTAATGATCCGGTTTTCAATATCGCCGTTAGCATCAAAGGTGACTTCGCCCTGCAGGGTCTTGAGGTGCGACTGCTGGATCGCGTCGCGCACCGCGTCGCGGGTCACGTCCTTGCCGGAAGCGGCGACCCGCTTGACCGCGTCAAGAATGACGAGAGCGGCATCATATGCGGTGATCGAGTAATTTTCGGGCTGCTTTCCGTATTTCTTGACAAAACGTTCGATCATCGGGGCGGCATCGGGATTTTCGACAATGTTCGGCGATGCGGTGGTCGCGTACCACCCCTGGGCGGCGGGAAATCCCGCGCCTCTCAGGATCTCGGCACCGTACACGCCGTCGCCGCCCGATTTGACGATATTGGGAATGATGTCGTAGGACTGCTTGACCACCTTGACCCCAGCCTGGGCTACGCCCCCATAATATAACGAATCGGGATTGAGCTGCTTTATCTTGGTCAATGTCGTCGTATAGTCGGACTCTTTCGGATTCAACTGGTCGCGGCCGAGCACATTGATGCCGCGTTTCTTGGCCTGTGCCTGGAACGCATCGGCAAGCCCGACACCGTAGGCGCCACTGTCGTCGAGCACATAGACGGATTTCACCTTCAGGACATCGGCGAAATAATTCGCCATGTTCGGGCCCTGGAAGGCGTCGGTGGTAACGGTGCGGAAATAGATCGCTTTGCCGGCCGGCCGGTACTGTGCCGCGAATTTCGGGTTGGTGATGTCGGGGTTGGTCGAGGAGGGGGTGATCGTCGCGAGATTGCCTTGGCTCAGGATCGGCGACATGGCCTTGCCCGAACCGCTCATCTGCGGACCGATCGCGGCAACG
>DASYBP010000007.1:0-7166 GCA_036500715.1 Rhodopila sp. | reverse complement strand
CACAATGGCGGCTCATGCCCTGCACACGCCCGGTCATACGCCCGCCTGCATGACGCACGTCATGGGCGACGCGGCGTTTGTCGGCGACACGCTGTTCATGCCCGACGGCGGCACCCGCCCGCGCCGACTTCCCGGGCGGCGACGCGCGCCAGCTCTTCCGGTCCATCAAGCGCGTTCTCTCGCTGCCGCCGCAAACCCGCTTGTTCATGTGCCATGACTACGGCCCGAACGGCCGCGACATCAAATGGGAAACCACCGTCGCCGACGAACGCGCGCACAACATTCATGTCCACGATGGCATCACCGAGGATGAGTTCGTCCCTATGCGCACCGCCCGCGATGCCACGCTGGGCATGCCGCGCCTCATTATTCCGTCCATACAGGTGAACATGCGCGCGGGCCAGTTGCCGCCAGCCGAGGACAACGGCAAGCGCTACCTCAAGGTGCCTCTGAACGCTCTTTGATTGCGGCGCAGAAGGCGCCTGAATGCATTCCGAACCCGCAGAAGGGAGGCCTGTCATGAACATAAAATCGCTGACGAAAACCTTAGCAGTTGCGCAGCAGATTCAGCCCTCCGACACCGAGACGATTGCCGCCCAGGGATTCCGCTCCGTGGTCTGCAATCGCCCGGATGGCGAAGGCGCCGACCAGCGAAACTTCGCTGAAATCAAGGCCGCCTGCCAGACCTACAGCCTCGAGGCCGCCTACCTGCCGGTCCTCTCCGGCAAGGTCGGCGATGCCGACGCCCGCGCCTTTGGGGAACTCCTGGGCAGGCTGCCTGCCCCCGTCCTGGCCTACTGCCGCACCGGCACAAGGTCGGCGACGCTGTGGGCGCTGTCCGAGGCAGGTCGCGGCCGCCCGATGCCCGACATCATGGCCGCCACGAAAGCCGCCGGATACGACCTTCAGGGGATTGCCCGCCGGGTTGCGAATGGTGGGCGGACCCCGACCGACAGCGCCGAATTCCGGCATGACGTCGTCATTGTCGGCGGGGGTGCCGCGGGCATCGCCGTCGCGTCCAGCCTGCGGGCGCGCAAGCCGAACCTCGATGTCGCCATCATCGATCCAGCCGATATCCACTACTATCAGCCTGGCTGGACCATGGTCGGCGGCGGCGCGTTCAGGCCGCAAATGACAGCGCGGACGATGGCCTCCCTCATTCCGGGCGGCGTCAAGTGGATCAAGGCAGCCGTTGCCGCCTTCGAACCCGAAAACAACGCCGTCATCCTCGACGGCTGCCGGGTCGTAACATACGACAGGCTGGTCGTGGCACCCGGCCTTAAGCTGAACTGGAAGGGCGTCGAAGGGTTGACCGATACGCTCGGCCGCAACGGCGTGACATCGAACTACCGGTACGACCTCGCCCCGTATACGTGGCAGCTTGTTCAGGCGCTCAAGGGAGGGCATGCAGTCTTCACCCAGCCTCCCATGCCAATCAAATGCGCCGGGGCGCCTCAAAAGGCCATGTATCTTTCAGCCTGGCACTGGCAGCAGCAAGGTGTGCTCAAAGACCTCCAGATCGACTTCTTCAGTGCGGGCGGCGTGTTGTTCAGCGTGAAGGAATACGTATCGGCGCTGATGCAATACGTTGAGCGCTACGGAGTCCATCTGAATTTCCAGCACAACCTCACGCGCATCGACGGCCCAGCACGCCGCGCCTGGTTCACCCGCACCGACACCGACGGCAATAGCATCGAAATGGAGACCGGCTTCGACATGATCCATGTCGTCCCGCCACAGGCGGCGCCCGACTTCCTGCGCGTCTCCCCCCTCGCCGACGCAGCGGGCTGGGTGGATGTGGACCATGCAAGCCTGCGCCACAAGAAATACGAGGGCATCTACGGCCTTGGCGACGCCTGCAACGCGCCCAACGCCAAGACCGCCGCCGCCGCCCGCAAGCAGGCGCCCATCGTCGCGCACAACCTGCTGCGCGACATGGGCACGATCAAGGCGCCTGACGCGGCTTATGACGGCTATGGCTCGTGCCCGCTGACGGTGGAGCGCGGCCGCATCGTCCTGGCCGAGTTCGGCTACGGCGGCAAACTGCTGCCCAGCTTTCCATCCTGGCTGATCGATGGACAAAAGCCAAGCCGTCTGGCCTGGATGCTGAAGGAGCGGTTGCTGCCCTGGATTTACTGGAAGGCGATGCTGCGCGGCCGCGAGTGGCTGGCGAAACCCGAGCTGGTCGGATAGGGCGCGGCGCCATGGAGCATTACACGCCGATTTCTTCGGCTTTGGGAGGTGCCCTGATTTGGACTCTCCGCCGCCCTGCTCTGGATCGCCAACGGCCGCATTGCGGTTATCAGTGGGATTGTCGGTGGCCTGATGGGGCGAACAGGAATGAGATTGGGTGGCGCGTTGCCTTCCTTCTCGGCCTGGTCGCGGCCCCGCTGGGCTACGCGGTGGTTGCTGGCGTGCCTGCCACCAAAGTGACTGGGAATCCCGGCCTGCTGGCGACGGCAGGCCTCCTGGTGGGTTTCGGTACCCGCCTTGCAGCGGGTGCACCAGAACTAGCCCGAATTCAAATAAGGCAAAGCGGCTTCGTGCCGCACTTGAGGAGATTTAAGCCCATGTCGCGCATCGTTCACTTCCCCGATGTCGGCGGTCCCGAGATCCTAACGAATGAAAATGTAGATGTCCTGCCCCCCGATCCCGGCGGAATCCCCGTGGCAAGCAAGGCGCCCGGCCTCGATTGTGCCGAGTCCATGTTGGATCCCGACGCTGAGACGCCGGAATTTCCTGTGTGGCCGGACTATGAAAGGGCTGGCGCCGAGACGGGCTTCGCGCTGAGCGATGCGGTGAGCGTGATCCTTGGTGTGAGCTTCACCGAGGCCAAACTTTCGAATGGCGGGTCTGATGCCTTCATTGGCGCGATCGTGCTGGGGGAAAGAGCGGCTCAGGTGTTTGACGGGCTGCGCACGTATCTCACCGCAAGCCATGGCGCGATCCAGCCGGTGCCGGTACGCGCCCCTGGCGATAACGCCGGGCGGGATGCCGCACCACCAGCGAGCATCGAGTTCGGCCGTTTCCGGGTTTTGCCGCATCGCCGCGAGCTCTTGGCCGACGGCCAGCCGATCAAGCTCGGCGGCCGTGCCTTCGACGTGCTGATGGCGCTGATCGAGGCGCGCGGCGCCGTCCTCAGCAAGAACGCGCTGATGGCGCGCGTCTGGCCCGACCGGATCGTGGAAGAAAACACCCTGCAGGCCCAAATCCGGGCGTTGCGCGCCGCCCTCGGGGCGGAGCGCGAGCTGATCCGCACCGTGCCCGGACGCGGCTACCAGTTCACTGGCGATATCCATATCTTGGCGTCAGACCAGGATGAGCGCGCGACCAAGCCCAACTCGGTGCGGCCGCTGTCGAACCTGCCGGAGCCGGTGTCCGAACTGATCGGCCGAGAGAACGCGCTGCACGAAATTGTGGATCTTGTCTCGATGCGTCGGATGGTCACCCTGACCGGCGCCGGCGGCATTGGCAAAACAAGCCTGGCGCTCGCAGTGGCGCGCCAGCTGTTGCCGAAATTCGCCGATGGGGTCCGGCTTGTCGAGCTGGCGCCGCTCTCCGATGCTGGGCTCGTTCCGGGTGCTATTGCCGCGGCCGTCGGACTCGAATTTGCAGCCGGAGAGATGTCGGCCGATCGAGTGGCTACAGCGCTGGGCGGGAAACAGCTGCTGCTCGTGCTCGACACCTGTGAGCATGTCATCGGCGCGGCGGCAATCATGGCCGAGGCGTTGTTGCGCGCCAGCCCAGCGGTGCACGTCCTCGCAACGAGCCGGGAGCCGCTCAAGGCAGAGGGGGAGTGGGTCTATCCGGTGCCGCCGCTCGCCGTGCCGGCGGAGGATGCCGGGGACGAGGGCGACCCTCTGGGATACGGCGCCGTTCGGCTGTTCCTTGACAGGGCGCGGGCAGTCGAGCCCCAGTTTGCGCCTGACCGACGCCGTGCCGCGGTGATTGCGGCGATCTGCCGGCGGCTGGACGGCATTCCGCTGGCGATCGAGTTGGCGGCCGCGCGCGCCACTACATTCGGCATCGCCGAGCTTGCTGCTCGGCTCGATGATCGCTTCCAACTGCTGACCGGCGGACGGCGGACGGCAATGCCACGGCAGCAGACGCTGCGGGCGACGCTGGACTGGAGCTACGAGCTGCTGGCCGAGCCTCAACGCGTCGTACTGCGCCGCCTGGCGGTCTTCGCCGGCGCCTTCAAACTGGAGGCGGCCAGTGCGGTCGTGGCCGGCCCCTACATCTCGTTGCCGGATGCCATCGAAGGGCTTTTCGATCTTGTGGCGAAGTCGCTTGTCTCCGCCGAGGTCAGCGGCCCCAGTGCGGGCTACCGACTGCTCGATACAACCCGCGCGTATGCGTTCGAGAAGCTCGGCGAGAGCGGTGAGACGGCGGCGGTCGCGCGCCGACACGCCGAATATTACCGCGACCTTTTCGAGCGGGCCGAGGCCGAATGGGGGACGCGCACTTCGTCCGAAGGGCTATCCGACTACGGGCGGCACGTCGGCGAAGTACGCGTGGCGCTCGACTGGGCTTTGTCGTCAGGCGGCGATGCGTCAATCGGCGTGGCCTTGACTGCGGCCGCAGTACCTCTGTGGAAGTATCTGTCGATGATGGAGGAGTGTCGAGGACGTGTCGAACGGGCGCTCGCCATTTTCGAACCAGAAACGAGCGGGGATGCAAGCCGAGAACTGAAACTTCGGGCCGCGCTCGCGACGGCGCTGATATATACCAAAGGTGCCAGTTCCGAGATTGCTGCGGCCTGGACCAGGGCGCTCGAGATTGCGGAGAAGCTCAATGATACCGAATATCAGTTGCGGTCGCTCTGGGGCCTGTGGTCATTTCACATCGGCAGCGGACGCCAACGCCTGGTTTTGGCTCAACGTTTCTATACCTTGGCGGCGAAGCGGTCTGACCCCAGCGACCGGGTAATCGGCGAGCGAATGATTGCCATATCGCTGTATTACCTGCCCGATCTGCCCAGCGCGCGGCAGCACATCGAACATGCGCTGACCGACTATGCGCTTCCTGCTCGGAAGTTGCATATCATTCGCTTCCAGGCCGACCAGAGAGCGTCACAAGGCGTCTTCCTTGCACGCATCCTCTGGTTGCAGGGGTTTCCGGATGAGGCGATGCGCTCTGCCCGCGGCGCCGTCGAGGACGCCCGAGCGAGCCACCACGCGATGTCGCTGTGTAACGCTCTGGCCCTGGCGGCCGGTCAGATCGCGCTGTTGACGGGCGATCTGACCGCGGCAGAACATTACGTGCGAATGCTGCTTGATCATGCGACAAAGCATGCGCTGTCGCTCTGGCGCGCCTGGGGCCTCAGCCAGCAGGGCGTGCTCGAAATCCAGCGCGGCGATGTCGCCGCCGGAGTAAAGCTGCTAGGTGCGGGTTCTGACGAACTCGGCGAGGCACGGCCGGCCCTGGGTTACATCATCTTGCGGGGGGCTTTGGCATCCGGCCTGGGCTGCGCCGGTCAGATCGCTGACGGCATTGCAGTGATCGAGGAGGCGCTGGCATGGACCGAGCGCGCCGAAGAACGGTGGATAATCGCCGAGTTGCTGCGGATCAAGGGTGAGCTCTCGCTGCTGCAGGGAGGTGCAGGAGCCGCGGCCGAGGCCGCGGATCATTTCCGGCAGGCGCTTGACTGGGCGCGCCGGCAAGGCGCCCTCTCCTGGGAGCTGCGCGCCGCCACGAGCCTCGCCAGGCTGCTGCGCGATCAGGGGCGTTCCGGTGGGGCAGTAGCGCTTCTAGAGCCGGTCTACGACCAGTTCACCGAGGGGTTCGACACGGCCGATCTTAAGGTGGCAAAGGAGCTTTTGGACGAGTTAAGGAGCTAGCACGGTGATTGTGATGAAGAACGGCTTTCGGCAAGTGTCCTCGTAACCGCGATCCCCTTTCGGATCGAAAATTGCCGGTCGGGAGCCTCGTGATCGAACGGCAGCTTTTCCAGCCTCCGCCCGAAACCGGCCAGTCCGGTTTCGGCCAAACTCGGTCGGTGCAGAAGTCAAGCAGAGCGTGTGGAAACTCGGGGCAGTAACGTTTCTGGGGAATCTATTTTCTCCCGCGCACCCAAGTTCTGGCCATTGGCCGGCGTCGATCTCGATAATGGCCCGGCAGAGCAAGTCCATTCTCTCCGGAAAATTTAAAAGCGGGTTTCCACACAGTCTGCAAGAATTATGAACCAAGATTGGAGCATTGAAAAATATAGACTTTTGCGGTGCGCTAGTTTGGTGGCATTGTCGGCTGACGGTGCCGGTCGTTCCCGTTCAACCGCCGCCGTTCCCTGTGTAGTCAGGCATCGCGGCCGGAAAAACCCAAGCGTTTCGTCCCGGCTGGTGTATCGCCCGGTCCAACTATAACAAAACTCCCGAGGAGCCCTTCCTCGGGAGTTTTTGTCGTCTCCGGCCATGCTCGGCGGCCGCTCGATCCGGTTCGGTTCCCGCGGACCTTGTGACGTCTCGACCTTTGAGGTCGGTGATCCAATTGATTGTGCCGATTGCATTTAGCTGTTGGGTTTCCGGCCGAGCGCCAACTCGCTACTGTACCGGAGCTGCATTCGCTCCTGCGGCCGGTGATAGCGCACCCCCTGGATATCGCGAAACAGCCGCTCCAATCCCGCGGCCCGGTAGAATGCGCTGCCACCGGCTGCCTCCATGGCGCATTCCGCGACGCGCAGAACGCTGCGTCCCACGAGAGTACGATCCGTGAAAACACGGTTCAACGTATCGGAGCCTGGTTCGAGCGTGAACTCCGCCGCTTCGACCATGTCGCGATGCGCGATCCGCGCGCTGGCCAGCTCAGTGTCCATCTCGCCGACGATATCAAATATCTCCGAGGTGTCGACGCGCTTTACCGCGATGGCGACCGCACGCTCGCGCATCGACTCGGCCACGCCGAGATAGCAGCCAAGCACCAGCGGTAATGCGATGATTTGCGTCAGCTGGAGCGGTGGCACCCATCTGCCAGGAGGACGGCGCATCGAAACGGCTGCCTCGGGCACGTAGACGTCTTCGATTACGACGTCATGCGATCCGGTCCCACGCATACCCAGGGTATGCCAATTGTCCAAGACCTTCGCACCCGGAGTGGCGAGAGGAAGCGCAAAATGCAGTACGACCGGTTCCGGTCCGGATGCCGAATCCACGGCCATGGTCATAAGCAGG
>DASYBP010000006.1:0-2221 GCA_036500715.1 Rhodopila sp. | reverse complement strand
GGTTCGTGGTCGGAGAGCGGGGTTTCGTAGGCGGGTGCCGGGTGGGGGGTGGGTTGAGGCAGGGCGCGGCGGCAGCGCTCTGCCGCGCGGTGCAGGCTGACGGCGTTGGCGCGCAGGCGGAGGATGAGGTTGATGGGGATGTTTTCCGCCATCGACAGACTGACCGAGCTGAGCATGGCGATGCCGAGGGCGATCGACTGGCCGACCAAGAGGAGTTCGGCCGGGTTGCGCGCGGCGTAGGCGCTGACGGTCTGAAGGGCGGCGGATCTGGCTTGTTCGCGGTCGCCGCCGGTGGTGGTCAGGAGCATCGGCGTCAGGAAGGTGATTATGAGATTCAGGAGGACGCTGGTTTCGGTCATCTGGCTTGGCCCGGTCGGTGGTTCGGGCCGGAAGTTTAGCTAACGGTTAGGAAATTTGTCAAGGAATATTTTCCGGTTCTCTGGCCTCGCCTGCCCGTCATACTGGCGCCATGCCTTCTTGCCGGGCGGGTAAAGACGTGGGTGGCCGGGCCAAGCCCACTGCTGTCTGGCACGATTTTTGAGTCCTGAACGCAACATTTCGCTGTACAACGCGCACGACATTGATTCTACTCCGCTTCCGACGTTTGGCGACGTCACCGGAGCGAAGGAGATCAACGCCGTGCGACAACAGACTAGCGTCTTTCAATCGATTCTGAAGCTCGTTCCATGGGACGAGTTCGATCGCGCGATCAAAAACTGCGGGGCTCAGGAGGCTGAGCGCGGTTTCACCTACAGAAGCCAGCTGGTCGCGATGCTCTACGCCCAGTTCGCCGGCGCAGTCAGCCTGCGCGAGATCGAGAGCAGCCTGAGCAGCCATGCCAACCGGTTGTATCATTTGCATGCCACCCCGCCGAAGCGGGCCACTTTGGCCGAGGCAAACAGCAATCGTCCGGCCGCGATCTTCGCGGCGCTGCTTGGATCGATGATCCAGCGCGCGCATCGCAAGCTGCGCCAGTCGATGGATGAGGTGACCTATCTGATCGACAGTACGGGCTTGGTGCTCAATGCCCTCAGCAGCCACTGGGGGCGCTTTTCCGCCAATCAGTGCGGCGCAAAACTGCACGTGGTCTATGATCCGGCCGCCGACTGCCCGGTCTACACCGCCTTCAGTGCCGCCAACGTCAACGACATTACCGCCGCGAAGGCCATGCCGATCGTGCCAAAGGCCAGCTATGTCTTTGATCTTGGCTATTACGATTACGCGTGGTGGGCCGAACTCGACGCCGCCGAGTGCCGCTTCGTCACCCGTCTGAAGAAAAACACGCACCTGACCGTTACCCGAACGCAGCCGGTGGCGCCGGGCGGGGCGATCCTGTCCGACCGGATCGGTTACCTGCCGGCACGACAGTCCAAAAACCGTCGCAACCCCTTCTCGAAGGAGGTGCGTGAGGTGCAGGTGCGTATCCCGACTGGCAAGGTCTTGCGTATCCTGACCAACGACCTGAAGGCACCCGCCCAGGAGATTGCCAACCTTTACAAGCTCCGCTGGGCCATCGAGCTGTTCTTCCGCTGGGTCAAACAGACGCTGAAGATTAAGAAATTCCTTGGGGTCTCGGAAAACGCCGTGCGCATCCAGATCGCCGTCGCGCTGATCGCCTTCCTGCTGCTGCGCCTGGCACAGCGGACCCAGACAGCGATCAGCAGCCCGCTGATGTTCGCCCGCCTGGTCAAAGCCAACCTCATGCATCTGCGTGGCTTCGCCGAGCTTGATCGACCACCGCAACGAGGCAGCTCTGTGGCAGGCCAGGGCGTTCTGTTTTGAGGTCGTCCGATGAATAATCAGAGGCAAATCCCGTGCCAGACAGCCGTGGGCTTGGCCCGGCCACCCACGTCTTTGCCTCACCCCGAGTAAGTCGTGGGTGGCCGGCACAAGGCCGGCCATGACACGCGGGGAGATAAGTCGTGGGTGGCCGGCACAGGGCCGGCCATGACACGGGGGAGATGTGTCAGAAACAGCGGACTTCGGCCTCGGCCTGCGCCTCATCGAGGTCGCGGACGATCGTATTGGTGAATGCGCCGCGGAATTCCTGACCGAGATACCCGCCGGCGGCGGTACGCCGCATGCGCAGCACCGTCTCCGCCTTCTCGTAGTCGTCATAGGGCAGCACCGACGCGATCACGTCTATGGCGCAGGAGCAGTGTTGCAGCGCCTCCTGGTTACCGCCGTTGGTTGCCATGCAGGCGAACACGAATTCGGCGCG
>DASYBP010000005.1:0-2005 GCA_036500715.1 Rhodopila sp. | reverse complement strand
CGAAACCTTCATCCGGCGCTACCGGCCGCACCTCGCGGCAGACGGCAATCCGTTTCTGTTTCCCGGCCGGGACCATCGGCCCCGCGACCCGAGTGGACTTTCCCGCTCGATGTCGCACCTCGTTTCCAGCGAAATCGGCGTCGCGTTCAACATGCATCTCGCCAGGCACTTCGCGGCGTGGAATTTCCTGCGCCTCAACCCGGGTCAATACGAGATCGTCCGCCAGATCCTCGGCCACAAGACCATCCAGACGACCATGGCCCACTATGTCGGCCTGGAGGCCGACGCCGCGGCGAAGCGCTTCGATGCGGTCGTGCTCAAGGACCGGGCGGCCACGCGCAAACTGGCGGCACACGCGTTCCGCAAAGGCCGCGGCGGCTTGGGTCCACAAGGCGAGAGCGCCTGAGATGGCCGCGCCCGACACCCGGCGCCACCGTTCGATCGACGGCTGGCCGGATCCGGACCGCCGGATGTGGGAAGCCGCCGAGGCGAGCGGTATCACGAGCCGAATACCACTGACCAAGATCCGCAGGATCGCCGACGGCTACGGATTTTGGCTGAGTGCGCTGGCGGCGCAGGGCGGTCTGGCGCCCGTCGACCGACCGTCGGAGCGGGCATCGCCCGAGCGCGTGCAGGCTTATATCGACGTTCTCCGGCAGGGAGGCTGCGCGCACGCAACAATAACCGTTCGGCTATGGCACCTGAAGGCCGCCCTGCGCATCATGGAACCGACGCTGGATCCGTCTTGGATTGTCCTTCCGAGACGCCCCAGGCAGCGACCGGCCCGTATCCCCAAGGATCCCATGGCATCCTGGCCGGACATCGATCGGCGTCTCTGGTGGGCGGGTCTGCAGCCAGGGGATCTCTTCGCGGGGTGGAGCCCCGCGCGGCCCTTCCGCCCGGCGACGCTTGCGGGATGGATGCTGACCTATAGCGGCTGGTTGGCATTCCTGCGAACGCTGGGCCCTTTGGATGAATCAGCCTCGCCGGCCGCGCGCGCGACCCGGGCAAATGTGCAGGCCTATTTCCAGGCGTGCCGCACCGCCGGCAATGCCAACAGCACTATCATCGCCACGCTATCGCGGTTGCGCGGGGCGTTGCACCTCATGCAACCGGAGGTCGACTGCCGCTGGCTGACAGCCCCGAACGGCCGGTCGCTGCGATCGCTCCTGCCGGTCCGCCGGCGGCCGATCCAGGTCATCGACAGCGACGTCCTCTACCAATGGGGCCACACGCTCATGCAGGATGCGCTCAGCAACCCGATCCCCGAGCGTCGGCAGCTGGGCTTTCGCGATGGCCTGCTGATCGCCATCCTCGCAGCCCGCGGGCCCCGGCGCCGATCCGTCATCTCCCTTCAGATCGGCAAGACCGTGATCCGCACCGGCGAAGGGTACCGGCTGGTTTTCGAAGAGGAGGATATCAAGACCGGCCGGCCGCTCGAATACGACGCTCCCGCCGGCCTGAACACCGCGATCACCCGCTATCTAAGTGTGGAACGGCGCGAGCTTCTCGCCGGGCAGGATCATGACTGGCTGTGGGTGAGTGTGTACGGCGGCAAGCTGACGGAGAAGGGTGTGACTTCAATTATCTGGCAGCAGTCAAAGCGACGCTTTGGACGCCCGTTCGGGCCGCACCGCTTTCGCCACGCCATCGGCACCTGCGGTCCGCTCAAGGACCCAGAGTATCCCGGCGTCGCGGCGGCCATCCTCGGCATCGCGGGGCGAATGGTGGAGGCACATTACAACCGTGCCAACGGCGCCAGGGCGGCCCGCCGTTTCCTCGCAAGCCTGCAGGAGGATCGCAAGCGGACTCGATCGCTGGCACGCCGGGCGTTCTCGAAACAAGCCGGCAGAAAAGGCCCAGAAGGGTGATGACAACAGGCCATCCGATCTCGCAAAATGGCCTGCTTGTTCGCGCTACTATCTGTCGCCGCCACCGGTGGCTGCGCGCGCTAACAGCCGATATTGCGCGTTATGCAATTAGTTGGCTTGCCTCTCGCCGGCCC
>DASYBP010000004.1:0-4746 GCA_036500715.1 Rhodopila sp. | reverse complement strand
CGTTCGGTGTGGCTGCACGGCGTGCGTCTCGCTGAGCGGCTGTTCGGCAACGCGCAGGCGATGAATACGATACTGCTGGGCGTGGCGTGGCAGCGCGGTCTAGTGCCCGTCGGCGAACCGGCGATCCTGCGAGCGATCGAGTTGAACGGTGCGGCGGTGAAGCTGAACAAGCGCGCCTTCCTGTGGGGCCGCATCCTCGCGGAGCAACCGGACCTGATAGGGCAGATCCTGGACGGCCTGACCGAGGGGCCGCCGGCCGATCTGGACGCGCTGGTCGCTCATCGCGCCCAGGCGCTGACGGACTATCAGTCGAAGCGCTATGCTGGGCGGTTCGAGCGGCTGGTGCGAGAGGTGATCGAGCGGGAGCGTGCGGTGGCCGGCACGCCCGGACCGCTCTCGCGGGCGGTCGCAGATGGCCTGTACCGTGTCATGGCGTACAAGGACGAATACGAGGTCGCCCGGCTGCACGCCGCCGCCAGCTATGGCGAAAAGCCGGTGTTCCACATGTCTCCGCCGCTGCTTCACCGTACCGACAAGGCCACCGGGCGCCGGGGCAAGATCTCGATCCCAGGGTCCGTTGCCCTGCCGCTGTTCCGGGTGTTGCGCCATGCCAAAATCGTCCGCGGCACGGTGCTGGATCCGTTCGGCTTCCAGGCGGAACGGAGGGCGGAGCGGGCCCTGGTCCGGCAGTACACCGCGGACTTGCGGACAGTGCTGGCAGCACTGACCCGCGATAAGCTGGGAACAGCGGTGGCGGTGGCCGCATTGCCTGATCAGGTCAGAGGGTTCGGGCCGGTTAAAGACGCCAACCGGGAGAAGGCGCAGGCGGTTCGGCAGGAGCTGCTGGAAGCGCTCGCGCGGCCGACGCCGGTAGCCATGGCCGCGGAATGAGCCAACGGACCGTTGCGGGGCCAGAAGTCAGTACGCGGTGAATACCGGGAACCCGAGGAACTGCGCGACATTGATTGTCACCTGGAAGCCCAGGACCCATGCATTGGAAGGCTGCTTTGATCCGGCCGGCGCCAGGAAATTGTTCGGTGCGATGACGTATTGCGTATAGGGTTTGAGGGTAAGCCCCTGCACGATGCCGATGCCGTAGTTTAGCTCGAACGTCCACTGAGTCGGCTTGTGCGGCATCTCGTTCGAATTGTTCGCATAGTACGAGCCGATCAGGCCAATGGTGTCGCCCGGGCGCTGGACGATCGGCGCGCGATCAAGGAGACCAGCATAGTACTGGCCCCAGTAAGGCGCGCCACCATTATAGACGATGCCGCCGCCGAACAGGGTGAGGCTCTGGCGTGTGGCCGGGTCGGGCCGCCAGATAGTCTGTTGAGCCTGCGCATACACCGCGGTGCGGCCCTGCATCGGCACGCCCTGAGGCGTGGTATAGCTGGCGGCATCCCAGTAGGCGCCGACATCATATTTTGCCGGATACCTAGCGTCGTTGAAATTGGTCTGATAACCCAGCTCTGCCGGAACGAATACCCCGACAGAGTGTTCCACGTTCCAGGTGAAACCGTTGGTACCACCATTGCTGGGGTCATCGTCATAGACACCGATGCGGAAATAGATGTTCCGCACCGGCTGCAGGTTCACGAACCCGCCCCAGCTTGCAGCCGGATAGGCATTGTTTTCGTTGCTGAAGTACCAGGTGAAGGGCTGTGAACAGATGATGCCAATGACGAACTCGCAGGAGACGTCCGAGGTCGCGAAGTCGAGTGTCGGGCTGGTCCGGCCCACCTTGATGTCGATCCGGTCGTCGTAGAAGGCCTGTTGCCAAAACAATTCGGATAGACGGATCGATCGCGTCGGGCCGATGTTTGCCTCCAGCGAGCCTTGTGTCCCGGCGAGGCCGTTGAGGCCAAAGCCGCTGCGTTCGTCAAACGTGACGTGGACTGACGCCCCCCGGATACCGGCAATTTTCTGCAAATCGAGCACGGTGCCGAAAGACAGCTCCCCGTTCGGTATCGTGCCCGTCTTGAGTCCGCCGGAGACCAGGGAATTGAGGTTATATTCGTATGCAAGTTGCAGATAAACGCCGTTATCCTTCAGCGTCTGTCCCATGGCGGCCAGCGTCTGTCCCATGGCGGTCACCCCGGCGAATGGCGAGGTGTTCACGACCGAAGGTGACGGCGGCGGCGAAGGGTAGGGCTGGGCATTCGGCGGCGGTGACGGCGCTGCCGCGGGCGGCGTGTACTGTGCGCTTGCCGGCAAGCACGTGGCTGCGAAGACGCACGCCAAGATCATCGCGGGGACGCCGATCCCGCGAGAGAACTTTTTCATGTTCCTGCTCCGATTGGGTAATGCAGCTCATTAGTAATGCAGCTCATTAGTAATGAGTGCTTCCGGCCGAAAGTAACGCCGGCCAGGCGCGCGGGCATCGCGCGGGAACGCCAATACATCCTTGGGGTAAAACTGCGAAATCCGCAGCCGGTCAAAAATAGTGGAACGGAATGATGACTATCTACTGTCCGTCGACTGCTCCCTTTCAACCGCGACCGCGCGGATTTCTTTATCTGCCTGTACTCTGTGGACAGGAGTTCACCTGAGCATCTCGCGGCAACCTTTCGGATGGGTCAAGTGAACAAAACTAATAAAAAATTCACGAAGTCGCCAGCGAGATTCGTACCTGGGTGATTGCCATGCTGGTGGATTGAACAATTTTTGACCATTTCCGGCATGGGACCCGCTTCTTACACAATGAACTTGTCTGTTACGACGTTGGCGCACCACGAGAGGCGATATGGCGGCAAGTGTGGCATCAACACCGAGAAAACAACGCCTCCAGCGCTCGTGGAACGCCGGTGATCGGTTTCGCGTCGGGCTGGCGGAAGCTGCCCGCGGTTGCCTTGCGCAGCCGCAACGAGGCCAGCGTCTCGGCCTGCCGCACGGCCGCCGCAACCCCGTCGACCAGCGGCACCGGTACGCGCTCCGCCACTTTGTCGGCCAGCCCGGCGAGCGGGGCACCGCCGAGGATCACCACGTCGGCTTCATCCTGCTCGACCGCCAGGCAGCAGGTTTTTACCAGCGCGTCGCGCTTTTCCTCCTGCACGGAATTGATGTCGCGCAATCCGCCACTGACGCAGCGGATGCTGGCTAGCCGTCCGGACAGACCGTTGTATTCGACACATTCGCGGTACCAGGGCGCCATCGCGGTCGCGAACGTGACGATGGAGAACCGCCGACCGAGCATGCAGGCGGTGAGCATAGCGGCTTCGGCGAGGCCGATCACGGGGATCGACAGCAGTTCGCGGGCGCCGCCGACCCCTGGGTCGGCGAACGCGGCCACCACCGCCGCGTCGCATCCCTCGGCGTGCGCGGCGAGGAGTTCCAGCGCCTCGCGGGCTGCGATCACCGCCTCGGCGCGGGTGGCGATATAGGGCACGCCGGACTGGCCGGTAACCGCTACGATCTCGGTTCCGGGGCTGGCGGCGGCTTGGGCCACGGTGGCGATCCGGTCGGTCACCGCCGCGGTGGTGTTCGGGTTGGCGAACAGAAGTTTCACGCTGCGTCCTTTGGTTGACGGCGGGGGGCAGAGATTCGGATATACCGCGGTGCGCCGCTATAGAGCCTTGGTATGCCGCCACCGCTTCTGACCTTGCAAGATATCGGCCTGACATTTGGCACTGTGCCGCTGCTGACCGGCGCCGGTCTGTCGGTTTCCGCCGGCGACCGGGTGTGTCTGGTCGGGCGGAACGGGTCCGGCAAGTCGACCCTGCTGCGCATCGCGGCCGGGCTGATCGAGCCCGATTCCGGCCGGCGTTTCGCGCAGCCGGGGGCCGTGATCCGCTATCTGCCGCAGGAGCCGGATTTCGCCGGCTTCACATCCGCGCTCGCATATGTTGAAGCCGGTCTGGCGGATACCGCGCCCACCGCCCATTACCGGGCGTCGTACTTGCTGGAACAACTGGGGCTGACCGGCGGCGAGGACCCGCTGACACTGTCCGGCGGGGAAGCCAGGCGCGCCGCGCTGGCGCAGGTACTCGCGCCTGAACCGGATATCCTGTTGCTCGATGAGCCCACCAACCATCTCGATCTTCCGGGCATCGAATGGCTGGAGCAGGAACTGTCCGCCATGCGCTCCGGCATCGTGCTGATCAGCCATGACCGCCGGCTGCTGGAGCGCATCTCGCGCGCCACCGTCTGGCTGGACCGCGGGATCACCCGCACACTGGACCAGGGATTCGCGCACTTCGAAGCCTGGCGCGACGAGGTCCTGGAGCAGGAGGAGGCCGTGCGCCACAAGCTGGGGCGCAAGATCGTCATGGAGGAGGACTGGCTGCGCTACGGCGTCACGGCGCGGCGCAAGCGCAACCAGAAGCGACTGGCCGACCTGCACGTGCTGCGAAAAAGGCACAAGGAGCAGCGCGGGACGCTAGGGAAGGTGAAGCTGGAAGCCGCCGAGGCGGACCTGTCGGGGCGGCTGGTGATCGTCGCCGAATCGGTGTCGAAATCTTATGGCGAGCGGACGGTGGTGCAGGATTTTTCCACGCGGGTCATGAGGGGTGATCGGGTCGGCATCGTCGGTCCGAACGGCGCGGGCAAGACCACGCTATTGAACATTTTGACCGGGAAACTGTCGCCTGACAGCGGCGAGGTAAAGCTGGGCACCAATCTGGCGGAGGTCGCGCTGGATCAGCGGCGGGAGGCACTCGATCCGCAGCAGACGCTGTCCGGGGCGCTGACCGGCGGCGCGGGCGACACCGTCACGGTCGCCGGTCAGAACCGACATGTTATTGGTTACAT
>DASYBP010000003.1:0-1884 GCA_036500715.1 Rhodopila sp. | reverse complement strand
TTATACCCGCGGAACGGATTGATCTGCGCCCGGGCATCTGCCGGCCAGGCCGCCACTACGGCGATGCAGAGCAACGGCGCAATGATCCTGAGCAGTGTGTCAACCGTGGTGCGGCGGTTAATCATCGCATAAAATCCTATCTTGAACGCAAAGCATGACGGCGTCCGCGGCGCTTTTGTGGTTGGCACCGCGAACGTCACGATCCTCGCGGGTTGGTAAGCGCTTTTCTTGATGCTCGCCAATCCATCCGCGCGCACAGGTTCGTGAGCGCATTAGCGTCAGGCTCTGCTCGCCCACTCCCGCCACAGCAGCATCAGTGCCGCCATGATGGCGGGGCCCAGGAACAGGCCCAGCAGCCCCCAGGTCTCCACCCCGCCCAGGATGCCCAGCAGCACCCAGAGGAAGGGCAGCCGAGTGGCGCTGCCGATCAGCGTCGGACGGATGAAGTGGTCGGCGACGAAGGTCACCACCATACCCAGCACGCCGATGACGATGGCGGCCATCACCGACCCCTGTGTCAGCAGGATCAGCGCGGCGATGCCGAACGCGACCGCGGCGCCAAACGGCACCATGGCGGCGACGGCGGTGAACAGGCCGAACAGCGTGGGGTGCGGCACCCCGGCGATCAGATACCCAATGCCAAGGATAAATCCCTCACCCAGACCAACCAGCACCAGACCGTCGACTGTGCCATGCACCGAGGCAATCATCTGCCGGCCGACGCGCTCCCCCGCCGGCCCGAACGCTCGGGCGCTGGCGGCCTTGAGCTGCGTGCTCACCTGGTCACCGTCCTTGAACAGAAAGAACAACGTCAGCAGAGTAAATCCGAACAGCACGACGCGATGGGCGAGCTCGCCGCCAAGCTCCCGGCTGTTCGCGACCAATTCCGACTCGCGGGCTTTCTGTAGCAATTCCGCGGCGTCTTCCGGATTGGCAAGATTTTCGTTCCACCAATTGGTTGCCTGCTGGCTGCCGACGGGGAGGTGACCCAGCCACTCGGGCGGTGGAATGCCTTCGGTGCGGGCTTGGTCGATGGTGTGGTAGACGCCGCGGACCTCCTTGCCTACCTGGACGCCGACGAGCACGAGCGGGGCGATGAAGATCAGTCCCAGGGCCGCGGTAAATACGGCGGGCAGCAGGATGTTGTGCTCGCCGGGCGGCCAGCGGCGGACGGCGCGCTGATACAGCGGCCAGACGGCGATGGCGAGGATTGCCGCCCAGATCAACGCCGGCAAATAGCGGTGCAGCGTCCAGAGGCCCAGCAAGGTCAGCAGCAGGGCCAGGACCGTTCGCGCCGCCTGTTGCGGGCGCGACGAGCCGTCCTGGGCCAGTGGGTCCGGCGTCATGACGCGCGACCCGGCGGGTATGGAGGCCGCGGGTCGCTGCGGCCTGTCGGCGGGGCGGACAGCCGCTTCGTCATCGCGACCGCGGCGACCACCACCAGGACCAGTGCCACCATCCAGCGACTGAGCGACGCGGGATAGGTGCCGAATGGATGCCAGGTCAGCGTCATGAACACCGCCGTCACAACGACCAGCGGCCACAAGGCGCGATGGCCGCGCTGCGCCGCCAGCACGCACAGCAGGGCGAAGACCACGTAGATGGCGATGGCGAACGCCCGGACGACGCCAAAGGTCCGCGCGCCGAGTTGTGCCAGGAGATCGCGCAGGGCGGCATCGATCGAGTCAAACAACTCCCAGCAGGCGTCGAAGAAGCGGTCGGGGCCGACCAGATACAGCGCGATGGCAAGCACGAAGCCGCCGATCCAGATCATCGCTATTTGCTCTCGCCGCATGCTCTGGCCTCGATGTCGGTGTGGAGGTGGCCTTCTACGCGATGACCGGGGAACTGCCCATCGGGGCGACCGGATCGTGACCGGCGCAT
>DASYBP010000002.1:0-4869 GCA_036500715.1 Rhodopila sp. | reverse complement strand
GCCGGCACCCTTCAGCGCCGGATGCACCGGATGCCAGCAGCGGGTCCAGGTCCAGATGGCTCCACGTCCCTCGACTTCGACCCACTTCATGTCCCAGGAGCGGCACTCGTGGCAGATCCATTCCGGTCCCCACTGCCACGTGCTGCACTTGCCGCAACGCTGCACCATCAGCTTGCCTGCTCTGGAGCCTTGCCAATAAGGCAGATCCAGCTTGTCGGTTTCGGTGACGGGCTCCGGCAGCCCCTTCGGCAGATATGACATCACAGGGTCTCCCGCGAACCAAAGATCATCGTCGATACAGGTGTCACCATCGGGCCGGCAATCACCCCCGCCACCTTGGCGTTCGGTACCTGCGATGTCGACGTACCGCGCAGCTGCCGCACGGCCTCTATCTGCAGTTCAAGCCCGTGCATATAGCACTCCGCGAGGTTGCCGCCGCTGGTGTTCAGCGGCAACTTGCCTGACGGGGCAATCAGATTTTCCAATTTGAGAAATGCGTTGCACTCCTCCGGGTGGACGAAGCCGTGTTCGGTCAGACTCATCAGCACGCCGCCGGTGAAGTTCTCGTAGCTTTGCAGCACGTCCACGTCCTTGGGACCGAGCTTCGCCATTTTCCAGAGATGCGGTGCCACCGGACCGAAGCTGGCTGAATGGAAGTCCGGCGCGTTGAACGACCGTGCGGCGTTGCGATGATCAGACCCCTGGGCGACAGCAAGAACATAGACTGGTTTGTTCTTGAAGTCCTTCGAGCGTTCGGCGGACACAAGCACCACCGCGGCGGCGCCGTCATTCTCCTGACAGCAGTCGAACAGATGGTAGGGTTCGCTGATCCAGCGCGATGCGTCATAGGCTTCCTCGGTCAGCGGCCGGCCATACATGACGGCACGCGGATTTGACTGCGCATGGTGGTACGACGCCAGCGCCAGCGCGCGCAGGGCTTCCTGCTTGATCCCGTGCTCATGCATGTAGCGCATGATCTTGAGCGCGAAGCGCTGTGCCGGAACGAATATACCGTAAGGATTGATCAGCGCGTTATCGCCCGAGACGGTGCCGCCGGCCTGTGCCTGTCCATAGCGCTGAAACTGGCCTTGGGCGAGCGCGCGATAGACCACGACGATTTCGGCCTGACCGCTGATGATCGCCGCCGCCGCGTTGCCGATGGCCGCCGCGCCCCCGCCTCCGCCGCCGCCCCATTGCATGTTGGACACCCGCAGTTCCTTGCAGCCTAGCGCCGCCGACAGCCGCGACGGGTCATTACGGTCGTTCGCATACGAGGCAAAGCTGTCGATGTCGGCGGGGTTGATCCCGGCATCCTCACAGGCGGCCAGGATCGCTTTCAGTGCGAGGACGAATTCCGGGTCAGGCGACTGGCTGTGTTTGTAGTAAGTGGTCTCTCCGATTCCGATCACGGCCACCTTGCCGCGTAATGTGTGTTCCGCCATCAGTGTCCCTCCCTTTGAATCGACGACTTTCGCGAACCGCAATTCACTATGGTCGGGATCTCCACGATTGACCACGGTCGCAAGGGCGTGCCCTACCCGCTGGTACGATTATCAACCCGCCCAGTATCACCGTCTGAGTACCTTGGGTGCCGGATACCGTCAAGGGTGCGCCGGGCTTCGCCGCCTTGCCGTGCTTAGGAGGCGCCGGCAGCTGCACCCACGCCGGCGCGCCTGAACGTCTCAGGCCGCGTCGGCGGCCACGGACATCTTTTCGATCTTGTCCGGGTTCGACACGGTGCCGCCCCCGCCGCTGCCGCGCTTGATCTGATCGACGAAGTCCATGCCTTCCACCACCTGGCCCCAGATCGTGTACTGGCCGTTCAGATGCGAGGCCGGCTCGAACATGATGAAGAACTGGCTGTTGGCGCTGTGCGGGCTTTGTGACCGGGCCATGCCGCATGTTCCGCGGACAAATTTTGCCTTGTCGGAGAATTCGGCGCGAATGTTGTCGAGATCGCTGCCGCCGGTGCCGGTGCCGGTCGGGTCACCGCCTTGCGCCATGAAGCCCTCGATGACACGGTGGAATACCGTGCCATCATAGAATCCGCTGCGCACCAGGGTCTTGATCTGCTGCACGTGCATCGGCGCGATGTGGGGCAGAAGCTGGATGACCACGCGACCCTGCTTCAGGTCGAGGTGCAGCGTGTTCTCGGGGTCGAGAGCAGGCTTTGGGTCACTCATGTTATTGTCTCCTTTACTTGCCGAGGTCTTCGCCGCAATCAAACATTACCCTACTTGGCGTCCGCGGCCACGCGCATGTGGACGATGCGGTCAGGCTCGCCCGACACCATGCCGTTCGGGCCACCGCCACGCTTGATCTGGTCCACATACTCCATGCCGCGGACCACCTGGCCCCAGATCGTGTACTTCCCGTCCAGCGCCGGCGCGGGCGCGAACATGATGAAGAACTGGCTGTTGCCACTATTCGGATCGGAGGCTCGGGCCATGCCACAGACACCGCGCACAAAATGGCGCTGGCTTGGCTCGAGCGGCACGTTGGGCAGCTTGCTGCCGCCGGTGCCAGTGCCGGTGGGATCGCCGCCCTGCGCCATAAAGCCCTCGATCACCCGGTGGAACGGCGTGCCGTCGTAGAAGCCTTGCTGCGCCAAGGTCTTGATTTGCGCTACCGTTTTCGGGGCAACGTCGGGCAGAAGCTTAATGACGACCCGGCCCTGCTTCAGGTCGAGATAGATGGTGTTCTCGGGATCGTTCTCCTCCGCGAACACTGGCCGAACACCGGCGAGTGGGGCAACTGCAAGCGCAGCGGTGGAGACGATCAGCGTACGGCGATTCATGATATGGCGATTCATGGGGGCGCCCTCCTTGACTCAGATTTGGGGAACGGGTCCGGCGGCTCAGTCGCGGATGCGCTTCATCACGCGTTCGAGGGTGAAGGGAGGAACGAACGATGAGATGTCACCGCCGAGCCTCGCGACCTCCTTGACGAGGCGGGACGCGATGAACTGATGCGTCTCGCTGGCCATCAGGAACACCGTTTCGATATCGGGAGCCATGCGGTAGTTCATTCCCGCCATCTGAAATTCATTGTCGAAATCCGAGACCGCGCGCAGCCCGCGGATGACCATCGAAGCTCCGACCTTGCGAGCAAAATCGACCAGCAGCGAGTCGAACGGCGTCACCTCGATGACCATGCCGTTGCGTGTGGCGATCGCGGCGATCTCGGCGCGCACCATCTCGACCCGCTCATCCAGCGTGAACAACGGGCCTTTGCCAGCACTGATCGAAACACCCACCACCAGCTTGTCGAGAAGCCGGGCGGCGCGGGCGATCACGTCGAGATGACCGTTGGTGATGGGATCGAACGTCCCCGGATACAGTCCGATCCGCCGCTTGTGGGCAGCCATGTCAGCCTCCGCCTCCGTCCTCGGGGGGCGGCGTCTCGCGGTCCGGCGGGCTGTCGGCGCTGGGTTGATCCGGGGCGCCGTTCTCGTCGGCTTCCTCCTCCAGAACGGTGAAGACGCTGGTCACGTGCTCGCCTTTGTCGACGCGGAACAACGTCACCCCCATCGTCTGCCGCCCGGTTATCCGCACCTGATCGACCGGGACGCGAATCAGGCGTCCGGCATCGGTAACCATCATGATGTCGTCGCCCTGCCGCACCGGGAAAGTCGCCACCACCGCGCGACCGTTGCGCGGCGCCAAGGTGATGTTGCCGATGCCCTGGCCACCGCGTCCGGTGACGCGATACTCATACGCCGAGGTCCGCTTGCCGAAGCCCATATCGGTGACAGTCAGCAGCATCTCCTCGGTGATTTCCATATCGGCGAAGCGTTCGGCCGACAAGGTCACCTCCGGCACAAGGTCCTCGCCGTCCGGTTCGTTCAGCGCTTCGGCGTCGGCGTCGCCATTGCCGCGCCGCCTCGCATTCGCCTGTCTAAGGTAAGCGATCCGCTCCTCCGGCGAGGCCTGAACGTGGCGCAGTACTGATAAGCTGATTACTTCGTCGCCTTTCAGCAGCTTGATGCCGCGCACGCCGGAACTGTCGCGGCCGGCGAACACCCGTACCTGGTCGTCGGAAAGCTGGAAGCGGATGCAGCGGCCTTTGCGTGTGGCCAACAGCACGTCGTCGCCCTCACGGCAGGTGGCGACACCAACCAGATGGTCGCCTTCATCGAGCTTCATCGCGATCAGGCCAGCGGCCCTGACGTTCTTGAAATCCGACAGCCGATTGCGGCGTACGTTGCCTGAAGCGGTCGCAAACACCAGGTGCAGGGTTTCCCACAGGGTCTCATCCTGCGGCAGCGGCAGCACGGTGGTGATCGTGTCCGAGCCCAGCTCAGGCAACAGATTGATCAGCGCGCGGCCCTTCGAGGTCGGACCTGCTTCCGGCAGTTTCCAGACCTTCACCCGGAACGCCTTGCCGCCGGACGAGAAGAACAGCACCCATTGATGCGTGTGTCCGTTGAAGCTGCGCGTGACGATGTCGTCGCCTCGGGTGCCGGCGCCGCTGCGTCCACGCCCACCACGGTTTTGGGCGCGGAACGTCTCCAGCATGGTGCGCTTGATGAAGCCGTCGCGGGTGATGGTCACCACCATCTGGCCCGGCTCGATCAGACTTTCGTCGTCCTGATCAGCCAGTGCGTCGGCGATCTCGGTCATCCGCGGTGAGATGATCTCCTTGCGCGCCGTGGTCAGTTCCTCGGTCATCACCTCCATGCGGCGGATGCGCGAACTCAGGATGTCCAGCAACTCGCGGATCTTGTCGGCGACCTCGGTCATCTCGGCCTGGATCTTCTCGCGCTCCAGCCCGGTCAAGCGCTGCAGGCGCAATTCCAGTATGCCGCGAGCCTGCTCCTCGGTCAGGCGCACGGTGCCGTCCTCGGCGATGACGTTGCCCGGTTCGTCG
>DASYBP010000001.1:0-3425 GCA_036500715.1 Rhodopila sp. | reverse complement strand
ACCGAGTTGACGACATGGATCACGCCGTTCGACTGCCTCACGTTCGGGATCGTGACTTCGGCGACACCACTTTCGTCGCCGCTGACGAATAGTTTCGTCCCGCTCTGACTGATCGTCAGCGGCTCGCCTGCCACCGTCTTCAGCATGGCCTTGCCGCCTCCCGCCTTCACCATCTTCATCAGATCGGCGGCGGTGTAACTGCCGGCGACAACATGATAGGTCAGGATCTTCACCAGCGTCGCCTTGTTTTCCGGCTTCAGCAGTGTATCCACCGTACCGGGCGGAAGCTTCGCGAAGGCTTCGTTGGTGGGCGCGAATACCGTGAACGGGCCCTTGCCTTCCAGGGTTTCCACCAGGCCGGCCGCCTTCACCGCGGCGACGAGCGTCGTATGGTCCTTCGAGTTTACCGCATTCTGGATAATGTTCTTCACGGGATACATAGGCGCACCACCGACCATGACGGTCTCGGAAGACATCGCGGTCTGGGCGATGGCCGACCCGGCGGCGGGTCCAACGATCGCGAGGCCGGCCAGCAGCCAAGTAACGGCACGTTTAGACATAG
The DNA here is from genome assembly GCA_036500715.1 of Rhodopila sp. GTDB lineage: Bacteria > Pseudomonadota > Alphaproteobacteria > Acetobacterales > Acetobacteraceae > Rhodopila. The sequence continues at coordinate 2,863 of DASYBP010000001.1, read as the reverse complement.
GTTTTTCTCCGTGGAAAATCGCATCACTTGTTCGGATGCGACTTCTTTACGGGGATTTTTCTTTCCCGGATCAAGCGATCACGCAAAAGTGTGACAACACCCGGTGCACTGTTACCCAAGCGGTGCCGCTGTCAGATACACTTGCAAAGGAAGGCTCCGCACCATGACCTGGTCCATCGTCGCGCATGATCCGAACACCGGTGCCTTCGCGGTGGCCGTCGCCACCAAGGCTTTCGCCGTCGGGGCGTTCTGTCCGTTCATCCGCGCCGGCGTCGGGGCCGTTTCCACCCAGTCGATGACCAACCGCTATTTGGGACCCGCCGTTCTGGACGCGATGGCGCGCGGCCTGCCGCCGGCCGCGGCGATCGAAGGCGCGCTTGCCGGCGACGCCGGACGCGGCATCCGTCAGGTGCACGCGGTGGATTACCAGGGGCGGACCGCCGCGTGGACCGGCGAGAACTGTGTGGAATGGTGCGGCAGCGTATCCGCCGGCGGGGTCAGCGTCGCGGGCAACATGCTGGTCAATCAGGCGACCGTCGAGGCCACGCTGGCGGCATGGAACGCCGGGCACGATCTGGCGATGCCAGACCGGTTGATGGACGCGATGGCAGCAGGGCAGGACGCTGGCGGTGACCGGCGCGGCAAGCAGTCCGCCGCTATGCTGATGGTCACGACCGAGGATTTCCCCGACCTCGATCTCAGGGTCGATGACCACGCCGAACCCCTACAGGAACTGCGTCGGCTGCTGGCGATCTGGCGAACCGAGGGCGTGCCCCGCCTTGGGGTCGCACCGTCAAAGGCCAACCCGTCCGGACTGACCGATCTCGATGTCATCGAGGCTGGGTGGATCGCCCGCGGGATGGATCTTCGGTTCCGGCGATAGCCGGGCCGCCGCCCGACACCGCGCGATCCTCCTTCCTGTTTGCCGACGTGTAGCTTATCTCTCACGGCTGCACGTTACCGTGGTTGCACCATGCTGACCGATCTGCCCAACATCCTGACGCTGTCGCGTATCGCGGCGATCCCGTTGATGGTGGCGCTTGTCGCGATCCGGACGCCGCTGGGCGACCTCGGGGCCTGCATCGTGTTCAGCGCCGCCGGGATCACCGACTACTTCGACGGAATGGTTGCCCGCGGGCGCCGGCAGCAGTCCGACCTGGGCCGTATGCTGGATCCGATCGCCGACAAACTGCTGGTTGGCGCGGCGCTGATGGTGCTGGTCGCGAACGGCCGGGTATCGTCGCTGGGCCTCTATCCCGCCATCGTTATCATGCTGCGCGAAATTCTTGTCAGCGGCTTGCGCGAGTATCTCGCCGGCATCCGGATCGGCCTGCCCGTGACGAAGCTGGCAAAATGGAAAACCGGCTTTCAGATGGGCGCGCTGGGAACCCTGTTGGCAGGCAACACCACGGCGGAACTGATCGGTCTGCCAGGGTTGCCCGTCTCGGTGATCGGCGAGGCGATGCTATGGATCGCCGCCACGCTCACGCTGATCACCGGATGGGACTATCTCATCGCCGGCCTGCGCCACGCCGCGACACCAGATCCCCGCGCCGCGACCTCAGACCATCGCCCATCTTCAGTGCCGGAATGAATCAGGCGCCCTCCAGCTCCTCGCGCAGCAGTTCGAGCCCGAGCCATTGCTCCTCGGCCGCCGCGAGGGCTGTCTGAGCGGTGCTCAGCGCCCGCGTCGCGTCAGCAAATTTCACCGGCTGACGTGTATACAGGTCGGCGTCGCCCAGGACGGCATTTAATCGGCTGATTTCCGCCTCCAGCGCGGCGATACAGCCCGGCAGCGTCTGCAGCGCGTGCTTATCCTTGAAGCTCATCTTCCGGCTCGCCGTCTTCGTCGCCGGCGTTGGCGGCGCCGCAGCGCGCGGCCGGGCGGCGGTGGCGGGGACAGTGCGAACCGATCCCCGCTGGGCCAGCATGTCGGAGTAGCCGCCAGCATACTCGATCCAGCGTCCGTCGCCCTCGGTCGCGATCACCGACGTCACCACGCGATCGAGGAAATCGCGGTCGTGGCTGACCAGCAGTACCGACCCGGCATAGTCGGCCAACCGTTCCTGCAACAGTTCGAGGGTTTCAAGGTCCAGATCGTTCGTCGGTTCATCCAGCACCATCAGATTGAATGGCGTGGCAAAGGCACGAGCCAGCGTCAGCCGTCCACGCTCGCCGCCCGAAAGTACGCCGACCGGGGTATTCGCCTGTTCCGGTCCGAACAGGAAATCCTTCATGTACCCAATAACGTGTCGGTTCTGACCGCCGATCGTGACGGTATCGCCCGCGCCGCCGGTCAGCGCATCGGACAGGGTCTGCAGCGGATCGAGTGACTCCCGCCGTTGATCCAGCGCGACCTCCGCCAGATTGGTGCCCAGCTTCACTTCGCCACTGTCAGGGGACAGTTTCCCGGTCAAGATGTTCAGCAGCGTCGTCTTGCCCGCGCCATTCGGACCGACGATGCCCACCCGATCGCCACGAATGACGCGGGTGGAAAAATCCCGCACCACCGTCCGGTCGCCATAGGACTTCGACACCGATTCGGCCACCACCACCAGGCGCCCCGACAGATCCGCCTCGGCGGCTTCCAGCTTCACCTTGCCCAGCGCCCCGCGCTGCTCCTTATGCTTTTTCCGCAGCGCGTGCAGGTCGGCCAGTCGCTTCTGGTTGCGCTTGCGTCGCGCCGTGACCCCGTAGCGCAGCCAGTCCTCCTCCATGACGATCTTGCGCCCCAGCTTGTGGCGCAGCGCTTCCTCCTGCTCCAGGACCCGGTCGCGCCAGGCTTCGAAATGCCCGAACCCCTGGTCCAATGTGCGGGTGATCCCACGGTCCAGCCAGACGGTGGCGCGCGAGATCCGCTCCA